>NZ_QTLK01000019.1:0-131980 GCF_003602705.1 Bacteroides sp. AM16-13 | reverse complement strand
GCAAAGCTTTTCTCTTGATTTTTTAGAAAGAGGAACATTTACTGAATATCCCTGACACATCCATCCTCATGCCATAAATTAGTTCATCTTTACAAAGGATATTCCTCAAAAGCATACAAAATGGTAGATAAATAACGTTCGCCTGTATCGGGTAATAATGCAACAATCATTTTCCCTGCATTTTCCGGTCGCTTCGCCAGTTCCGTAGCAGCATATACGGCTGCTCCTGAAGATATGCCTACCAACAAACCTTCCTGTTTGGCTAATTCACGACTCGTACGAATGGCATCGTCATTCTGCACCTGAATAATCTCATCTACGATAGAAGCCTTGTACGTTTTAGGAACAAACCCTGCACCAATTCCCTGAATCTTATGCGGCCCTGGTTTTCCTCCCGAGAGTACCGGAGAATCAGAAGGTTCTACTGCCACGATCTTTATACTCGGATCACGCATCTTCAGCGCTTCCCCTACACCGCTAACTGTCCCGCCAGTACCTACTCCGGCCACAAAGATATCGACTTTCCCCTCGGTATCTCTCCATATTTCCAGACCGGTAGTCCGTAAATGCATGGCAGGGTTAGCAGGATTCTCAAATTGTTGTAAGATGACAGCTCCCGGAGTGACCGCTTTCAGTTCTTCAGCTTTGGCAATGGCTCCTTTCATACCATCTGCACCAGGAGTCAATACTAATTCCGCACCTAAAGCTTTCAGAAGATTACGCCGTTCGATGCTCATGGTATCGGGCATCGTCAGAATCAGTTTATAGCCTTTAGCTGCCGAAACAAAAGCCAATCCCACGCCGGTATTTCCACTGGTCGGTTCAATGATAGTTGCTCCGGGATGCAAAATTCCTTTCGTTTCTGCATCCTCAATCATAGCCAATGCTATACGGTCCTTCACGCTTCCTGCCGGATTGAAAGATTCAATCTTTACAATCAGACGAGCTTTCAGGTCGTTACTTGTATTATAGTTACTAAGTTCCAATAACGGAGTGTTACCTACCAAATCCGTCAATTTTCTTGCTATCTTTTCCATATATATCTGTTTTAAATTTCTCTTGTTTTAATATATGACAAAGATAGTGCGGATTCTGTTCAGGGTAAATACCATATATGTGGTAAATTCATACCACATATATCTGACTTCTTGCCAGAACAATATATCATTTGAATCTCTTCACATAATCTGCAATCAGACAACATGCCGGACCGAGTACCTGACCATGATCGAATCCTTGCATTTCATACAAAGTCACCTTCTTGTTACCTATACTTTTCAAGACAGCTTCCAGCAACGCATTTTCTTCATATCTTGCCGCCATCTCCAGATGCTTGTCCCCCGTAATCAACACGAGAGGAGCAGTTTCCTTGCGGGCCTTATTTACCGGAGCATACTCATCAACCACCGGAATACCGTCAGGCAAACCGCGTTCCTTACGAATAGTGAAATGTGTCACCGTCTGACCACTCACCGGAAGATAAGCAGCTACACTATCGGCATCTGCTCCGTATGCTGCCATGTATTTTTTATCCATTGCCAGAATCAACGAAAGATAACCTCCCGCAGAATGACCAGAAACAAAAATATGATCCTTACGACCGCCATACTTCTCAATATTCTTGAAAACCCATGCCACAGCTTCAGCCGCATCTTCGATGTAAGCCGGATTCTTTACTTTCGGACTCAAACGGTAATTCACCGCCACTACTGCAAACCCTTGTTCTCTCAATTCTTTGGGAATAAATTTATTTCCACCTTCCATACCACCACCGTGAAACCAGACAATAGTTGAGAAATCCTTCTTGTTTTCAGGATAATAAATATCCAGTTTACAACGTTCCAGACGATAGGTGTCCGTTTCGGAGCCAGAGACATAAGATATATCTTTGTTTGTGCGATAAGCATTTTGTGCTTGAGCAATGCAAGCACAAAGCAAAAAGAGAAGAAGGCAAATCTTTTTCATGATCTTATTTATTTCAGTATTTCTAATAAAATGCAATATTACGAAATCTTGATAAGAAATCTCACAATTTTTACTTATGTTTATAGCCTTACTTAGTGGAAAAAGCTACGTAAAAAGTCATATATAAATAAAATAATAGATTAATGACTATGAAGAAACTATTCATTTATCTTTTTATAATGACAGCGGGACTCCTGTCTGCCACACAAGTATCTGCCCAAAAAGAAATTGCTCCGGAAGTTATCAAACTGCAAAAGGGGGAGATTGAAAGCACTGGAACCTTACTCTGCCGAGGATTTCTTTCATCGCCTGCAGACGGTGATTCTTTCTCCGCAAGCAATGGTCAACGCATGGTACCTGCAATACGCCCCCTGACTACAATTTGACCGCGGCAAGAATGAACGAGGCGAGTTTCTGCCGGAAGCAAAGCAATATGAAGAGTATGTCCGCACGCTGATTAACCTTCATATGGAGCTGATTCCTTACCTTTATAAATGAACGCTTGCGCACTATCAGTGACCAATATATGATCGGGAGCGACCTGATGGTCACTCCCCTGTATGAGAATAAGAAATCACGGAAAGTTTATTTCCCGGAAGGGGTTTGGTACAACTTCAATACCAACGAAAAATACCGCGTGATGGTTACTTCATAAGAACCAACCTCACCGAAACGGGCTTTCTCTTCCACTTCTACCCAGTTGCCAAGAAAGTCAACAAGATCTGTGCTAGCATTTTCATCTTGTTTTATATTAAATTCAGGCTAAATTTACAGACTTATCACCAAACTCATATCATCAAAGATAGCTACAAGTATCATTTATCCAACTGATAAACTCTAAAATTTGCATACTTTGAATTACGAGTATACATTTGTCTTAAACCCACTCGCCCTTTATCTATCTTTGGAAAGGCAGAAGCATCAAAGTAAAAAGTCTTATCTTGGCCATCTCCCTTCACATTCATATACAAATTCGTTTCATATTTTATGAAAGTCAGATGATAAGTGACTCCAATCTTAAACAGACCCGTATTCAAATATTCAGGCTTCAGTTCCGTTCCTTCAAGTCCCTTCTCCCACTGAGGCATATACCGACGAGCACGAATATATTCAGGCTTATCTTCTGATGCAACTCCTGTTACTGCATAACTAATATGATAAGTATCCATATTATTGAAATACATACTCATCCGGGGAACCTTACGGAGTTCATTCCACTTGAATATATCTTTAACAAATGGTTTTCTTCCTGCCCCTTGCGCCTGAATATAGAGTATATTCACACAATAATACCCGGAAGAATCCAGCCTCGTAAAATCATATTCTATTTTCAAGTTCCCTTTGAATTCCTCTTTTGTCCACAATACCAAGTGATCGGCATCTACATAAGCTCTTCCGCCTGCATACATTTCCAGTCGCCCGTCTTTCTGGATTATCTTGGCATTTTCTCCATCCAGATGCCATTTCTCCGACCATGCATGTCGGAAATTATCTTCAAAAACCAGTTGTGCCGGTTTCTCTGATAATATATCGAATCGCTTTTGTTGCTCGTTTTGCTGCCCCCATACTATCCAACAGGGGCACAGCAAAAAGAACAAACCAAGAATCATCTTTTTCATCTTCCACTCCGTACTATAAGATTCCTATGGGTTCAGTACCAAACTCATATCATCTAAGAATGGCTGCTGATGTCCATTTCTTCTCCAGACAATATACACTTCTGTCTTTCCGACAGGCATAGTAAATGTATAAGATACTTTTTTATGCTCATCGGAACTACTCAAGACTCCATCAGAGGCGGCAACATATCC
The DNA here is from genome assembly GCF_003602705.1 of Bacteroides sp. AM16-13. Taxonomy (NCBI): domain Bacteria; kingdom Pseudomonadati; phylum Bacteroidota; class Bacteroidia; order Bacteroidales; family Bacteroidaceae; genus Bacteroides; species Bacteroides sp. AM16-13. The sequence goes on along the minus strand of NZ_QTLK01000019.1, from coordinate 128,204 downwards.
AAAAGTTACTTCCGGTGCCAATGGATTGGACAAATTCGATATATCAGCAGCATCAACAACGGCTCCCAACCTGATATTCCCAGTCTGTACCATATCTTTTTCCGGCGGAGTTTTATACCAGAAAGAGAATGTATACGATTTACCGGGTATCAATCCACTTAGTTTTCTCCATAACCAATTCAAGGAAGTTGCTTGCTCGTTATCGCGCATACGTAAGAATAAATATGACGCCCCGGTGCGAGGTGTAGGAGAACCTGCTGAAACCCTGATAGCGGTATTGTTAGCTCCAAATTTACCAATACCTTCCGTATTCGAGCCACCCCATTCTCCCAAAGCAGGCCAAAACTTGTTGGTAGTGATTCTTTCGAAGCTGTAATCTTCTTCCGGAGTGTCCAGTAAATTCACACCACCCATAGCTTCGGTCTGCTGTACGATTTCTACCGTTTTGATTAATCCTTGGGCTACAATGGTGATTATTCCTTCTCGAATTTCATCTCCTTCATTCGCGTCTACTACAAAATCCAGTGTGCCGTCTTCCAATCCAGAAGTCGCATTACTGAAAGAAATCCAGTCCACATCGACGGAAGCTTCCCATCTTACATTACAAACAAAGGATATAGCCTGGACACCTCCTTCGAAGCCTAATTTGACAGGATTCTTAGTAGTAATCTCCAATTGAGGAGTTGAAGTATCCCTATATTTCTGAGTGATACTTAACGTTTTCTTCAATTCACCGGCAACAAGGGTAATAGTTCCTGTCCTGTCTGCTCCTTCTTCATTCTTTGCAATCCGGGCATCTATCGTGGCGCTTTGGCTACCGCTTGTTTCATCCAATGTAATCCAGGATGCATCCGTAGATGCTTTCCAATCCAGATTACAAAGAAATTCTACTTGTACAGCTCCACCATACGTACTCAATCCGTCTATAGGCTCCGTTATTATATAAAGAGTCGGTTTGTTTTTCACTTCATCATTGTCATCACAAGACTGTAACAAACTGATGGCCAAAAGCAAAAGCCATATATACGTACCAGCTATCTTGAATGATTGGCTCAAATGGCATGAAATATGTTCTTTCATAATCTATCGCTTTTAAATTAGTTATCAATTACTACTGAAAGAAAGCGGGTGTATCCCAACAAATCCATATAAGATGATTCTCTGTTGAAGACACCAGAATTTATCAATTGCTTAACAGGTTCGCTATCCGGATAATACCGGAATCCCATTTCATACATACCCGGATTGTCCCCGGCTTTTGCAATACGCTCGGTTTCACCGCAATAGTATCCACCTTTGATGCACGAGTCCATCATCCTGTAATAATCGCTATAATATTCGAAAGAATAACGCAAGTTTTCTCCAGTCGGAGCTGTGTATGCAAATAAATCCAGACCATTATTATAACACATCCTCGCATTCACAGACAACAATGTCAGCGTTAAATGAGTATATTGCAGCCCTTTCAACGGTGCCGTATCATGACGATAGCGGTCGTAGATTTCACCTTTCACAGGGAGCGGAGCTCCTGCCTTTTCTCTTGGACAAGGAGTATCGCCATCCATAAATATACATCCGGCCAATAATTCATATACATCCCTCGGATTCGATGGATCATCTATGGCAAACTGAATCAATTCATCATTGTCTGTTACCAGCCCGAGCATCAAGAACCCCATCGTATGGGCTACGACATGATTCTGATAATACTGCTTATTAAAATAATCATTATTCTCCCATTTCTCCAGACTATTCATTCCCTCTTTATAGATTACTTGGAACCAATCGGTTATAATCTTCTTCGTCTCTTCATCCATGACATTCTCAGTCAACAACATATCATAAGCACAGAACATTGGATACATTCCTCTGGTGAGATACATGGCACTACCCGCATCCGCCACATAGGTGATGTTCCGGCATGCTTCAGCCCAAGCCTTTATAATCTCAATTGATTTTTGAGCGTACTTCTTATCTTGTGTGAACCAATAGGCCATAGCTAAATCCCGTGAGTTTGACCCGGGAGTATAAATAGCTGTAATAAACTGGGCGGGATCTTGTCCCGTATAAGGATTAGCTGTATAAGTAAGAGCTTTATTACAACGACTCATCAAGTTATTGTAAGTCCGGGTTATGTCCGCTGAACGATTTTCCTCAATCATACTTTTAATATTCAGCAATTCTTCTTTTGTATAAAGCAGAGAAGGATGCCTATGCTCAATATTAATCGTTTTTATAGATTGTACTACCTTTATTATTTCGGCATTACTTCCGCAAGTAATTGAAAGTTGGCCGATACGCTCCTTCTCTGATGTGTTTTTATCTACACTGATTCTGATAATAGCGTTCCCATTCCCTTCTGTCGGGCTCTCAAATTTTATCCATCCCACATCCGACGAGATAGTCCATTTATCATAGCAAATAAATTTAATCAATTCTTTCCCACCCACATATCCTATCTTGACAGAACTATCCGACACCATAGATATTTCCGTATTTTTTGCATCATCATTGCATGCTAAAAGCATCTGTGCCATTAGCAACAATGTCAGAATGATTGAATGCTTATATTCTATTTTCATAATCTATTTCATTTTGATTGTTTACATTCCTACTCCATATAAAATACTTCTTCCAATGAAATGCTTACCGGTGAATTGTCCGGATTGACTTCCATTATATCCGCCATATAATCCCACCATCGTTTCACAATCTCATTCTCTCCCATATCTTGTGAACCTGCACCGTTATTTTTTTGCACAGCATACAATATATTCGTTTCTTTATCCCAAAATATAGAATAGTCAGAGACACCGTTAGCTTTCAAAAGCTTTACTAACTCAGGCCATATTTCACTATGCCGTTTTTGATACTCTTTTTCAGATCCGGCTTTCAGATACATTTTAAATGCTTCTCTTTTCATCGTTTACTCAATTTGTTTGCAACTAAGACTAAATTCACCAACCCGGATTATTCGGTTTCAAAGCCGGATTTCGTTGAATCTCTTCACTGGGGATAGGCCATAAATAATCCCTGTCGGTAAACTTGCGTGTGAAACGAACTTCTCCAGTAAAATCTTTCTCTTGCCGATTGTTCAAGTATTGCACAGCTAGCCCCCAACGCCTCAAGTCACTGAAGCGATGCCCTTCACCGATAAGTTCTACCGCACGTTCCTTCATAATACGTTCGAACATTTCTTCCTTTTCGGTTACTTGTAACCATGCCGGACCACTATTCAGCCCCGGCATTTTGGTAGACTGTCTGTTTCGTACCTTATTCAATTCAACGATAGCCTTTTCCAGTTGATTATCCTCATTATAAGCCTCTGCCAACATTAACAATACATCTGCGAAACGAATGACGGGGAAATTAATAGGAGTATGATTACGATTCGTAATTGCTCCTCCCATGTCTTCAATAGGAACAAACTTACGGTAAAAATAAACATTCCATCCCCTGTCATTCTGTATAAAACCATTAGCTACGGTTGTTCCTGCTGCAATGGCATACAACTGTCTCTTAGCTCCCGTTCCTACAATATAGCCATTATAATAAGAATACGGAACTATCAGGGATTGCATCATTCTCGGATCCCTACCCCTATAGATATTACCTAATAATGCCGTATCCGGTATGGTTTCCAGTTTTTGCTTCGAGGAGTTCAACGTGGCCAGAAAAGCCTTTTTCTTCACTGCATCATTCTCATTATATCCCGGGATATGATTATTCCAATCGAACGGCTGACCATCCTTCTCCTCATATATATCTGCCAATGTTACAGATGGCATACAGGTGGCCCGACCTCCTCCATAAGAACCACGGGTTCCATATAAAGTGCACAATGCCATTCCATACAAATTATCAGTAGTACCCTTATTCTGAATGGCAAATATAGTTTCATTATCATTCGGAACCGGTCCTGCCGAAGTGAACAGGGCTGAATAATCCGGATACAATTTATAACCATACTGATTGGTTTTATTATAAACAATCTCCTCAAAATCTTCTATCGCCTTCTTCCAATCCTTCATATACAGATATGTCTTTCCACGCAAAGCATAAGCCGCGCCTTTTGTTGCCCTGCCATAATCAGACGCATCCCATTTGAGAGGAAGATTCGTTACGGCAAATGTCAGGTCTTTAATGATAAACGCCCATACTTCTTCTCTGGAACTACGAGGCAACAACATTTCATTGAATGACTCGGAAACTTCCCAACTTTCATCGTAAACAGGTACTCCCCCGAAAAAGTCTGCCAGATGGAAATAATACAATGCCCTCAAGAAACGGGCTTCACCTAGAATACGATTCTTTACCGTCTCGTCAATTGCCATGCCCGACACATTCTTGATAACCGTATTGGCACGTTGAATACCATCATATGTATCTTGCCAGTTTTGCACAAGAAAATCATAGGCACCGTTATAAGTCCCTTGCTCAACCGGGCCGCCAGGCCCCTGAGCAATATCAGAATAAGTATCAAATAACGGCATATATCCATATGCCCCATTATTCTTTAACTGGGCATATACTCCCATCACTCCCGACTTGGCATCAGCCTCGGTTTTCCAATAGTTGCCTTGAGCCACTTTATCGTAGGGAGCCACATCCAAATCATAACAGCTGCTCAACCCCAATATCAGGGAAAATGCTGCAACAATATATTTTGTTGTTTTCATAATAATAGTTTTTTAAAATACCACATTTACACCCACCGTCATTTGTTTCATCGTCGGATAAGTTGTTCCGTTTATTTCCGGATCGATACCTTTGTAAGAAGTAAACGTCAGCATATTCTCCAAGCTCGTATATATGCGAAGCTGTGATATATCCAGCCTCTGAAGGAGTTTCTTCGGAAGTTTATAACCAACCTGAACATTCTTCAAACGCAAATACGATTTATTATGCACCCAAAAATCGCTCGGCTGAGTATTCTTTGTATCCAAGTTCGTAAGTAATCTCGGATATTTGGCATCGGTTCTCCCTTCCCTCCAAGCACCTTCGGCGATTTCTTTGTTTATCACACTTCCGTAATCAATACATCCTCTATAGAACTTATCTTGCCAATATCTTTTTATCCCGGCATTGCCCTGAAACAAACAGGCAAAATCGAATCCATTCCACTCTGCTCCGAATGAGAATCCATAGGTGAAGCGGGGAGCGAGGCCATGTCCTACCGCATATTTATCATTGTCATCGATGATTCCGTCACCATTGATATCCTTATATAAGAAGTCTCCTTTTTGCGGGGTTCCATACGAGGCGAACGGATTGACACGTTGCCCGGTAGCAGGATCAATAGGCGCATCCTTAATCATCTTCTCGACAAATAACATATCTTCATCTGTTTGAAGAATACGGTCAACAGCCAGCACATATTGGATATTGATAGGATATCCTTCCTGAATCATGTTCGTTCCCGTTATCGACCTTTCTTCTCCCTTGAAACGCGTCACTTCATTGTCTATGAAGGTAAAATTACCTCCCACAAAATAATCGACCTTTCCAATCTTATGATTCCACTTCAAGTTCATCTCGATACCTTTGTTTCTGACTCTCGCAGCATTTTGTGTAGGAATGGACGCATTCCCGACAAGTAACGGTGCCGGAAGGTCGATAAGAATATCACGAGTATCTTTATTGAAGACATCAATCGTTCCATCCAGTTTCGAACCGAAGAGATTGAAATCAAGCCCGATATTAGTAACATAGGTCGTTTCCCAAGACACCATCGCATTGGCCAGTTGTGTTTGCGCCAATCCTTGCATGACAGCATTTCCCAAGATATAATTATCCTTGTTGTATACAGACTGGTATTCATAATTATCTACAGCATTATTACCCAACGCTCCCCACGAAAATCTCAACTTCATCATATTGATCCACTTGACAGACTTCAGGAAATTCTCCTCTGATATGCGCCAACCTAAAGAGAATGAAGGGAATGTCCCCCATCGGTGATTCTTATGGAAACGGGAAGAGCCGTCGCGACGTATGTTTCCTTCGAATAGATATTTATCCGCCCATGACAAATTGATTCGCCCAAAATAAGAACGCATCACCCAATCGGTTGCCGCCCCGCTAGTCTCCGAATCACCGGTAGCACCATTTATTACAGAGAGGTTATCAGCAAGAAGATCGTAGCGCTTAGCTTCAAACCATTTCACATTGTCTTTCTCCTGACTGGCGCCTGCCAACACTCCTACATCCAGCTTGTCAAAGAATGTTTTTTGAAAACGCGCAACTACATCCGCCACATGATGCGTGTTTGTCCAGTTCTTATTCCTCACATACGTTTTGCCAGCAGCCAGTTGCGTTATCGTATTAGTCTGAAAACTCCAACGGTCAGCATAATCAGGGGTTTCTTCTTCTTGTGTGTTATTGCGACGGTAGGTATAGGATGCTTCTATATTTAACCCTTTGAAAACTTTTATATTTCCCCAAAACCGGGAAGTGATATTATTAACTTCTATATTTCCCTGATACATGTTCAAATGATAAAGAGGGCTCTGCACCTGCTGGTTCTCTTCCGGATTTTCAACAGCCCCATACCTGCCGTCGGGATGACGATAAACAATACCCGGATTAGCTATCTTATCAAATAATGAACTCATATATTTAGACCCCATCTCAGCATCCGACTTGAGCCCGCTGATATTCATACCTAACGTTATCCAAGGTTTCAATTCTGCATTCACATTAAGACGGGCTGAAAATCTCTCATAGGCCGAATTCTCCACAATACCCGGATTATTCAGATAAGCAACAGAACCGAAGGCTTTCAATTTCCGGTTTCCAACCGAGAATGACAAATTATGGTTAGTAGATACCCCAGTTGAAAATATTTCATCTGCCCAATTTGTGTTTGGATATAGATAAGGCTCATTGGGATGTACACGCCATTCTGCTATTTTCCGTTCCGAATATACAGGCATTGCAGTAGGGTCAACATTATATGCCGCTTCATTGTAATATTCCATATAATCCGCATAGTTATTCACAGTCTTAATTGTATTAGAAGGCTTTTGAAATGAAACATATCCATTGTAAGAAATAGATGCCTTACCCTCCGAACCTTTCTTGGTAGTTATAAGAATAACTCCATTTGCTGCCCTTGAACCGTAAATAGCTGATGAGGAAGCGTCTTTCAACACGGAAATAGATTCCACATCCTGCGGATTGACTTCGTTGATATTGCCTTCCGCCCCATCAATTATGACAAGCGGAGAAGAGTTGTTCAGCGTTCCCTGCCCTCTGACAAGCAATGTCGCTCCGTCATTATTAGGACGGGCCGAACCCTGATTGACATATAATCCGGAGCTCAATCCTGCTAAACCAGTCGATAGGCTTGTCATCGGGCGGCTTTCGGCCTGTTCTATCAGATTCACAGTAGATACCGAACCTGTTAGATTCACCTTTTTTTGAGTGGCGTAGCCCACCACAACAACTTCTTCCAATGCCTTGCCGTCTTCTGTCAAAATAATGGTTGCACCATTAGCCTTTGACGCTTCCATTTCCTGTCGGGCATATCCTATATACGAAAATAGGAGCACATCTTTCTCCTGAGCCCTTATGGAGAACAAACCGTCCATATCAGTGATAGTACCAGCCTGTTGTCCTTTAATCCGAACCGTAGCTCCAATCATGGGCTCGTTGTTTCCATCCACCACTTTCCCGCTTATATTCAATGGTGACTGCGCCCAAATACCATATATAGGTATCATGAGCATGAATATAATCATATAAAATGAACATATTCGTTTACTGATGTCTTTCTGTTTCATAGATATTGATTATTAAAGATAATTTTATTCAATACAACGCCCGTGAGTAAGCAATACCGGCCCTAACAAATGTAGTTTTCGAGAAGCACGTTCATTTTTACGTAAAACCTCATTAAAGATTTTCTCTTCAGGATAACGCGCATGTGCCACTTCCCATAAAGTGAAAACAGCCTGGTCATTATGATTAATCCAGGAATCCTCCCCCTCATAAAACCCTCCTTTTATAGAAGCATCTTTTGTAATATAGAAATCGGCATAAAATAACAGAGGAAGCTTAATATTCTCACCTGCTGGTGCTACGTAATTATAAAGGTCGAATCCGTTCAGTCGCCCCATTTCTGCTGTTATCATCATCAAATTGGTTGATAATCCGACATATTGCAATGCCCTGTTCGGTTTTGTGGTATATCCGTGGTGAGTCAGAACGAAATGTCTGTACCTGTCCATTATTTCTCCATCATGAGTGCCCCAACTACCTGGCTCACCAACGTAAGGGGGTTGTCCATTCATCAGAATCATGCCTTCAATCACATTCTTTGCATTACGCGGATTATTTTTTCCATCGTATGCATAGTTCACCAGCTCATTGTCGCGCAGAATGATACCGATAGACATAAGACCTACCACTTCTGCAACAATGTGATTCTGATAGTACTGTTTTCCAAAATAGTCGTTCTCATGCCATCGTCTGGCTCCCTCCTTTATATGAGGAAGTAATATTCTAAGCCAGTCTTTAAATTGCTTTTGCTTATCTTTATCAATCAGATTGTCCGCACAAAGCAAATCATAAGCATACAAAAAAGCAAATATTCCGCGGGATACTAACATTCCGGTATTAGGATAGGATTTATCGGGATCAAAATAAGCACCTGCCACATCCTTAGGTGAGGACCATTCATCAATGATTCTAATAGCCTTAACTGCATAACGCCTATCCTTGGTTATCTGATAACCAATCGCTAAATCACGAGCCGCTGATCCATCACGTATTGCAGCATTATAAAATGACATGCTGACATCTCCCCGATAAACTTTCGTTTTCCATTTTTCATCCGCATAACCATCAATCTCATTTTTCAGATTCTCCCAAGCTGTTTTCCAAGGCTCAATACCGGAAAGGGCATTTCCACGCATTAAATCAATATCCGCATTCGATAAAATCAGGCGGGGATGTTCCTTCTTTATCTTTATAGAATTGCTTTGGGCGAAAGATTGCACTACAACGACAATCGTCAGTAACAATAAAAACTGCATCTTCATCAACTTGTTTTTCATATAGTAATGATTTTAATTAAGAACTCTATTCTTTCAGACACATAGCCCTGTATCTCATTAGTGCTTCCACAAAATAATAATCAGCATAAGTCAAGGGTACATCTACCTCACTGTTCTGAGGTAAGAAACCAACACTATGTTTAAGTATAAAATTAGCATTCTCTCCCGGCTTTGCCAGATATTCGTCCGAAGCCAACGTTTTAAGCTGTGTTTCAGCAACAGCGATATAGTCTTGCCCGGTTGCTTTGTCCACATAGCCCGACAGTTCCAACAAGGCAGACGCCATGATAGCAGCAGCCGAAGCATCTCTCAAGACATTCGGAACACCAGGGTCGTCAAAGTCCCAGTAGGGAATCTTATCCTGTGGCATCTTCGGGTGGTTAATCAAGAACCGGGCGATATGCTTGGCTTGTTCCAGATAGCGTGGTTGTTTCGTCTCTCTATACATCATTGTATATCCGTATAACGCCCAGGATTGTCCCCTGCTCCATACCGATTCATCAGCGTATCCTTGCCATGTACATTTCTGGAGTGCATTTCCACTTATCGTGTCATAGTTCACCACATGATAGCAGCTATAATCCGGTCTGAAATGATTCGCCATTGTTTTGTCAGCATGAGAGATTGCCATATCATAGAAACTCTTGTCACCTGAGAACTCTGTCGCACGGCAGAGCAGTTCAAGATTCATCATATTATCAATGATTACGGGAAACTGCCAATGCAAAGTTCCCGGATGGCTCCATGAACGCGTGCATCCTACGGCTGAACGATAGCGCGTAGATAACGACCGGGCGGTCGTAGTAATTATATCAATACAGGAAGTATCACCCAATAACCGGTATTTATTCCCGAAAGAACAGTTAATCATAAAGCCGACATCATGATTGTCCTTATTATACTTCTGAACCTCCACTCTGTCACTCATTCTGGAAGCCATCTCCTTTAGTTGCTCGTCTCCGGTATATTCATATAAGTACCAAAGAGTTCCGGGATAAAATCCGCTCGTCCAGAAATAAGAGTCCGAGGTTTCAAGCCCGCCGTTTTTATCCACCGAACGGGGTAACATCTCCGGAATAGAATCCATGACAGCGTACATATGCTTATATTGTTCTACCGCCCGATTCAAGGCATAATCGACAATGTGTTCCATAGAAGGTTCGGGAGTTGTTACACATCCTGATACCATAAATGAGAGCAGGCATATCACCACATAATTTTTCATATTTTCTTTGCTTATAATTTGGGGTATATTAAAAATTAAAAGATTCATCCAAAGGCTTTCGTTTGGCAACAAGAGCAAAAGTAGGAGATTACGGGAAGCAGCATTGGATAAAAAAGTACCAAAGGTTCTACAATTTTGTTCATATCCCTGTTACAAACCGCTTTTCGTTTCATTATCTCAAAAAATAACGATACATTTGTAATTATCGAAACTGCCATCAGATATAAGATGTATAATAAATAATCCCCCACTATATAAATCCCTAGGATGAATTTCAAAACTAAATATAGGAAGTTCCAAAAACAATAGAAACTTAATTAACGCTTTTAATATATGGCTGAACATAACAGACTGGTTACTATTATATTTATGCTGGTTGCGTGCATTTCATCCGCCGTTGCGTCCGAAACGGTAAACTTTCAGCATTTGTCACTCAATTCGATGTTTCCCCAGATAACCATCAACGGACTTTATCAGGATGAGTCCGGCGTCTTGTGGATCGGAACTAAAGACGGCGTGAAGAAGTATAACGGAAATTATATCGAGTCTGTCAACTTCATGGGAATAAATAACTGGATACAGTCCAACCTTGTTCCGACAATTTGTGGGGACAAGAAAGGGCATTTATACGTCAATACGGATTACAGCATCATTGAATATGACCTGATAAAAGAGGAAAGCCGTATCATATTCAGCCAGCCGAACACACAGATATTGCCGTCCATCGCTTTCAACTACGGCATCAACTCTCTATGGATCGGTTTACTGGACAGTGTCTATAATTATAAGGAAGGAATATGCCAGGCCAAATACAAAATTGACAGTAATAACCTGAGTATTTCGTCATTGAAAGAAGCATCTGACAAAATGCTATATATCGGAACCAAACATGACGGTGTATTTTCCATCGCCCCATCAGGCAGGCAACGGAAAGTACTGACCACCCGCAGCGAAATTATATCAATAAACGAAGATAGCCGGAACAACATCTGGATGGGCACTCTGAATGAAGGGTTATTCAAATTAACTCCGTCGGGAGATATCGTCCAATATACGGAACCTGCTTTAGCCAGTAACTATGTAAGGACGGTATGCGAAGATAACAATGGAAATATCTGGGTAGGAACCATGTTGGGATTGAACGTCATAAACCCGAAAACAGGTGATATCAGTTTTTATGGTCTGGAGAAAGAAGGCAGTGCGGGATTGAGCAACCTCTCTGTCTGGATTATAATGAAGGACGACCAAGGCACGATGTGGTTCGGCACTTACTACGGTGGGCTGGACTACTACAATCCGCACACCGACATTTTCGAATACAATAATCTGAAACTGGGACATGCCGGTATCGGGCCTGTAATCAGCAAAATTATAGAAGACGAGACAGGACGGTTATGGATAAGCACGGAAGGTGACGGCCTGGTGTCTTACCTGCCCGCAACCAATGACTATGCATATTACACGAAAGAGAATCATACAATATCTCACAATAATGTCAAGACTCTGTATTATGATGATGCGTCCAATACCATATGGATAGGAACTCATCTCGGCGGACTTTGCAGCTACTCAATTGACAAAAAAGAATTCAAGCATTTCACTATTGATCCGTCCGACCACACAAAACGCTCGGAAATCGTTCAAGCCATCATCCGCCACAAAAATATCTTATATCTGGGTACGCTCTCAGGTGTATATTATATGAATTTGGAAGATTACAGCATCAAGAAAATATCTCTTCTTGACAAATACATCTATGCCGTAAATTCATTGATGATAGACAAACAGGACAACCTGTGGATTGGGGGAAATAACCTGTGTTACTACAGCATCAAACAAAACTATGTACGTAGCCTCGACAAATATCTAGCCCAAATCACCGCTTCTTCAAAGAATACCATAACATCTCTTATCCAAGACAACGACAATCGTATCATAGCTACAACATTAGGCGCGGGTATTCTTATTTATTATCCGGCTCAGGACAGGCTCGAACAGATAAACAGCAAGAATAGTAATCTCGACAGTGATTATCTGAGTGCTGTTTATCCCTTATCCGGCCACCAGCTTCTAGTCACCAGCGCAAACGGCTTGTCCTATATCGACCTCAACACAAAGAGAAGCTACAATTATAAATCGCAGAACAAGTTCGTCCTTTCGTCAATGATTCCGGGAGACATTATGAAAACCAGTGATAACCGCATCGTCATGGGGGGAATAAACGGTCTTGCTATAATTTCCGAAAGCAACCTGTTTCCGGAAAGTCTGCCTACTAAGATGTTTTTCTCCAAACTATTCGTTAACAATAAAGAAGTTGCGGCAAACGATTCTTCACAAATATTGCCCCAATCTCTTTTCGCAACGGACCACATCAAACTGAAACATCACGAAAATAACATATCTGTCGAAATCGGAACTAATGACTTTGTCAATCTCGGGCAGTCCAAATATCAATATAAACTGGACGGATATAACCATACCTGGATTGAACTTCATCCCCAGAAATCAATCAACTACATGAACTTACCCTATGGAGATTATAAGTTAAAAGTAAGAAACATCTCTTTTAAGGATGAAGCCGAACTTAATGAAATCAGTCTCGGGATTACGATTATCCCCCCGGTTTATGCCACCTGGTACGCTTATCTCTTATATACATTACTGATATTATCCGTCATCGTCAGCATCGCCTATTTCTACCGTTCCAAGTTATTGCTAAGAAACTCACTGGAACTTGAAAGACGGGACAAACTGCAAAAAGATGCGATAAACGAATCCAAGATGCGTTTTCTCGGGAACATATCACATGAATTAAAAACACCTATTGCGCTGATATCCGGGCAACTGGAGCTTATCCTTATGTCCAATTATTCATTGCCAACCATTCAGAACAGTTTGCGTGAAGTACACAACAGGGCTGCCAAAATGGGAGCTTTGATAAACGAACTTCTCGATTTCCTGAAATACAACAAGGAGAATTTCTCATTAAGAATCAAGCAGCAGGATATAGTGCTATTCACACAAGAGATATATGATTCTTTCGTCAGTTATGCCGAATTAAAGAATATACATTTCAATTTTGTGTTCGACCAAAAGAGCCGGTACGCGTGGTTTGACGAAGTTCAGCTACAAAAGGTATTCAATAATATCCTGTCGAATGCTTTCAAGTTCACTCCGGAAAACGGAACGGTCGAGATAAAAATAACCTCATCGGATTCTTCTGTAATTATAACTTTCACCGATTCCGGCATCGGAATCCCCAAAGATATGACCGGACGAATCTTTGAACGTTTCTTCCAGGTGAATAACTCCGTAAACAGAGAATTATCCAATACCGGAACCGGCATAGGATTATCGTTGTCACTCAACATCGTAAAAGCCCATCACGGACAAATAACAGTGGAAAGTGAAGAACACAAAGGAAGTTCGTTCATCGTTGAACTACCCGTCGGCAAGGAACACTTCAAGGAAGACAAAAATGTCACTATTATAGAAGATGAAGGGAACAAGGAAATTATCAACAACGCTATAAGCATAGAAAGCGAAAAAGAAAACCTGGAAGATTTCATCGCACAGCAAAAAAAGGATTTCGACCATTCATCTACCTTGCTTATCGTTGAAGATGATGACGAATTGCGGAAACTGCTTATAGAGATATTTGAACCTATTTTTGAAATCTTTGAGGCCAAGAATGGTGAAGAGGCATTTAAGATTGCACAGTTAAACTCACCGGACCTTATTTTATCAGATGTCATGATGCCTGGTATTTCCGGCATAAATCTCTGCGCAAGAATAAAATCTCACTTTGATACCAGTCACATACCGGTCATCCTGCTCACTGCACTAAGCAGTGTGGAACATAATATAAAAGGTCTAAATTGCGGGGCTGATGATTATATCACCAAACCTTTTAATATCAGAATCCTAATCGCCAAATGTATTAACCTACTAAATAACAGACGAAAATTACAAGAACGATACAGAGCATTAGAAAACAGCAGTGCGGAACAACTGACTGATAACAAACTCGATCAGGATTTTATCGACCAAATAATAAGAATTGTACAAACCAGACTGGAAGAAGGAAACGGAGATATTAACGTCACACTGTTATGTGCTGAGTTAGGGCTGAGCCGGACAAAGTTATTCTTGAAAATGAAGAAAATAACTGGAGAATCTCCCCATTCCTTTATCCAAAATATAAAGCTGAAAACTGCCGCTAAAATGCTTCGGAAAAATGAAGAATACAACATTAGCGATATTAGTTTTCAGCTAGGTTTCAGTTCATTGAACTATTTCGGGAAAAGCTTCAAGGAGTATTTCGGGATGTCTCCTACTGCTTATCGAAAGGTTCATCAAGAACAAAAAGAATAATGCTGCTTTACAAGAATTCGGTTTATATAAAAAGAATCATAAGCATGTCAGAACACCCTCTTATTTGATAAGATAAGTAGCCACTACCGGATAATGGTCTGATTCCTTATCCGCCCAATAACAAACATTATACGCCTTCACCGTAAAAGCCTCGTTTGGCGCATAAATCAACCAGTCACATGCGTAAGCCGGACTTGGAACGGGTACTGTCCATGGAGCACCATCACTCAAACAATTTACGGTGAAATACTTTTGAAAAGCAGCCATGGTAGCAGAACCACGGCGGGAATTCAAATCTCCCCCCAAGATAACAGGTTTATCCAGTTGCTCCACACACGCAAGAATTTCATCAACCTGTTTCAGACGGGCAGCATCTTCGTATTTATGGTCCAGATGTGTCGTAGCGAAATAGAATTCTTTGCCTTCCTTCGCAACTTTCACATAGCCGAAAGAACGGACATAATCGCCTTCTTTCAGTACACTCAACTTAAAACTCTTTTCCTCAGAAACCGGATATTTGGAAAGAATCACATTTCCGTAATCTCCGCCAGTCGGAATATCGAGCGCATGGGCAAAATAATAATATTTCATTCCCGTCAGTTCCGACAGTTTCTTCGGAGTATCCCAAGGGTTAATCTCCGTGTTTCTTTCTATTTCCTGGAGTGAAACGATATCCGGGCTCTCTTTCTTAATGACTTCGGCAATCTTATCAATTCCTTGTTTACGACCGCTATACGTGTTGTAAGTCATGGCTTTTACTGTGACCTCTTTCGGTTTCGTCACGGGTTTCTGTGCCGTTGAAGGTTGTAACAAACAACACAATAGAAACAATGAAATGCATATTCTAAAATTCATATACAACCAATTAATAAGTGAATGTTATCCTGAAAAACAATCTTTCCTACCTGATACAAAATTAATCCTTTTCTATCTTACGAATCTTATGATTCCAATAATCTGAAATATACAATGCTCCGTCCGGACCGAACTGTACACCTTCCGGATGGTTGAATTGCGCTTTATCCAACGGGCCGTCTGTCGTACCGGAAGTGCCTGTACCGGTGTAGTTTGTCAACATACCGTCAGGGGTAATTTTCGCTATACGATGCTTTCTACGGACTGCTACATAAATATTTCCCTCTTCATCCAAATCCATCTGGCAAGGCTCTTCCAGTTTGGCTTCATTTCCCTGACCTTCTGTAAAACCTGCTTTCTCGTACTGCCCTACCCAAATATGGAGATTAGAAAACTCGCCTGTCGACATGTCGTAATCCCCTTTATAAATCACATCTTTTTCCTGTGAACTCATATACACGGTAGTTCCTGCCTTGTCAAAAAGAATACAGCGGATTTTTACTTTCGCCGCATTTTTACCTGCTGCGTCGGGAAGTTGCACACCGGTTGCCACCATCGTATTCTGCTCCGGGTCATATTTGTAAATCATGGCATTTCCATGAGCTACGGAGAAAACCTCTCCCGTGACAGGATGCACACCTACATTAGTGACTCCATTTTTCAAAGATTCAGTGATTGACCATATTGCAGACAGATCAGCGGCATCATACTGATGCGTATCATTGCTCCATGGCATTGTTGCAATATGCGCATTGCCCGAACCGTTGGCATCATTGGACAAGAATAAAGTATTGCCATCCAATGAGAAAGCGATATTCATCATCCTGAATACAGTTCCACCGGTTCCATCTCCGCGTAAGAAAGTAGCGACCTGATTGTTTTTCGCGATACGGATATCACGGTCATCATCTTCCACGATATACAAAGCACCTTCCTTGTCGAAAGCGATAGAACCCGGTTTCCAAAGACCCGCTTCCATGAGGGTCCCCTCTTTCTTCTCCGTTTTTTCGGAAGGAACATAACTGCCGATATAAGTACTTACGATAGGAGACTGAGAATACTCAAACTCCGTTTTATATGTCAGTTCTTGCGCAGCTTCTCCCTGACCGATATACACTTTCACCGGACCGGAGCCGGAACCTCTCTGTACATTGGCAGTAATAATATTCCCCAACGCACCCGTCACTTCGGCGTCCACCCCGTTGACTGTCACGCGGATATTATCCAAATCCGTGCCGAAATGCGTACCGTATAAAGTCAGGCTTGTAGACTTTCCGCCGGCTGTCGGCGTGTACATAGTGATTTTGGGAGTAGCCTCTCCTTCTCCGATTTCAGGCGTCATATCCTGCCGGTTCTCATCCTCGCATGCGACAAAGCCGATTGACGCAAACATCAGAGAATAGATAGAAAACCGTTTCAAATGAAGTATCAATGTTTTCATGTTTCTGTCTTTTTAGGTTAATCGTTTATACTGAACGTAGCTACCACCGGAAAGTGGTCTGATTCTACATAAGCATCATAATACACATCATAGGCTTTCGGAGACATTCCTTCATCCGGAGTGTACAATACGAAATCAATCGCTTTCACCGGAACGGGCGTTCCCGTTGTCAGTCCATAGTTCCCGTTCAGGCAACCGATTTCAAAACGTTCATACAATATCTTCATCGGGCCGGAGTCGGCTAAAGCATTGAAATCACCAGTCAATATCATTGGCTCATCCAAGCCCTTTGTCTTTTCGATAATCGTTGTAGTCTGGTTGATACGGTTAGTTTCGTTGCCCACATGAGACAGGTGCGTCACTCCGAAATAGAAACCCTTTCCATCTTTTTCTGTTTTCACTACTCCCATCGAACGCGGGTGGACATCTTCCACTGTCTCTATTCTCGGCAAATCATAATTCACTTCATCACTTATCGGATATTTCGAGAGAATTAGGTTTCCATATTCACCACCATCCACATCGCGGGTTTTGACAAAGAAAGCATAAGGCATTCCGGTCACTTCTTTCATCAGGGCGATAATATCCGCTTTCCCCACCTTGTTAGTCTTCGTCTCAAACTCCTGCAAACCTGCCAAGTCCGGATTTATCTTTTTAATCACTTGGGCAATCGCTTCCATTCCCTTTTTCCCGGAATAAGCTTTCTGCCCGCTATATATATTGTAAGACATGACTTTTACCAATACCCCGTCCTTTTCGTCCGGCGGGGTCACACCGTCATCATCCGAACTGCAACCGGCAAACAAACCGCCCGCCAACAGTAGCAGTAATAAATAGAATTTATGTTTCATTGTTACCTTCTTTTTTATCGTTTATCTTATATCATTCACAATTACTTCCACTACCCGGCTGTAATTCACATACGATTTGCTTTCTGCTGTCACCGTAGCCGCAACACGTACATACACCCTGTTCTTGTTGGAAACAATCTTATAATGATTCTCTATAAATTCAGTATCACTCATCAGGTCGATGACGTGCGTGCCACTGGCCTTTGTCCCCAGTGAAGAGAGGGTGGCATGGTTTGCATTGTTCACATCCACTCCCGGAGCATAATTCCATATCACGGAAACATCCGTCAGTTGCAATGTCTCGTTCGATGTTTTCGCATCATAGGTCAGTGTCAGCTTATTATCAGCCGATACAGCCACATCAAGGCTGATACGCGAGAACGGGATTGTGTACAAATCAACCTGCGTTTGTCCGTTCACGGTGACATACCCTTCACATACCCCGACAAAAGGACCATCCTTTGCCTGAATACGATAGCTGCCATTGAACACCTTCGTATGCTCGAACGTTCCATCCTGGCGAGCACGGAAATCAACAGAGGCGGTAGCCCCCGTATTCTGCTCGTACAAACTCATCATCACACCGCTACTTCCCGGCACAGGCATAGGAACCGGTTCATTCGTTTCCTTATCATAGATAGTGCCATACACGCCACCGTTCGGTGCATCATAATTATCGATGTCATTTTCGCATGCCGCCACGAAACAGGCGAATAATGCAGTCAATCCTATGTTTACTATTTTATTCATATCGTTTCTTCTTTAAAATTGGATGTATCAATTACCGTAACCCGGATTCTGTACCATCAACGGATTCGTACTCAAGTCCTCGGCACGGAACACCGTATAGTAGTTCTTTTCAAGGAAAAGACGCTTTCTCTTTTCGGGCACACCGGTTTCAAAGGTGTACTTGCCACTCTTGACATTGTAATACGGACAGAGAGCCGTGCCGCGGAAATTGGTCAAACCACCTTTGCTTACATCGAGATGAGCCAGGCGCCAACGTTTCAAATCCCAGTAACGATGCTTCTCAAAAGCAAGTTCCACTTTCCGTTCATGGCGCACTTTATCCAGCGTCAGGTTACCTGCAGTCAATAGTTTGATACCTGCCCTGCCGCGAATCTCATTGATATCCTTCAAAGCCACGTCCAGATGCCGGTTCAGTTCCATGCAAGCCTCTGCACGATTCAGATAGATTTCTGCCAGACGGAAAACCACCCAGGGAGTAGAAGAACGTTTTGCGTCGATGTTCGTATAGTCCGTCAGACTTTCATCCAGGAATTTACGCTGATAGAAACCCGTCTTGCTGGCGTCGCCTACACTTAACGAGCCACCGTCTTTTCCCGAAGTATTATAAGTCTGTCCGTCTATTACGACCTTGTTCTCCTTATCCGGTTGGGCGGAAGCTTCATACTTGGTTCCTATCCCATCCTGTCCGTTGATGACACCGCGTATCCATTCGATTTTTCCGCCACCGTATCCTTTATAATCAGCACCGGGCAGGTAAACCGAACCTAATAAACGAGGGTCTTTATTCTTAAAGATATCATACGGGCTATCATAGCTGATAGCTTTTCCACTGCTGTCTTTCATCTTCAGCTTCCCTTCCGTACCGTCAATATATTCAAATTCCTCTACCATTTCCAGTACCGGAGACATGCCGCATCCCCAACCGTCGCCACGATAAGAGAAAGGAACATTCAGTTTATCCCACATATGTCCTTTACCGGCAGCCACATTATACTGTTTCTGGAAAATATATTCTCCGTTATCCCCATTCACTGCTTTGGAAAAGAGATTGTAAAAGTTCTGCGCCAGCTCTTCCGCTTCCGTACCGGTCGATTTATACAAGCTATACACACGGGGAACCATTTCATCCAGAATCTTCGATGAAGCAGTATAACATTCGTCAAAGTAACGTTCCGCTTCTGTCTCGGGAATATACACATATCCTTTGGAAACAGCCTCGCCTGTGAGAGTCAGCGTTTTGGAATACTTGGCGATAGTACCGGCATACAGTGCGGCACGTGACCACAAGGCAAGCACCGTTCCACGATTTGCGCGGTATTTGGCATCACTGCTGCGTACTTCCGGCAATGATTCATAGATAGCCTTACATTCATTGATAATGAAATCATAGGTCGCGGCTTCCGTATCACGAGCCTGGTAAAGAGCTTCCGTATTTCCTGCGGTATATTCTTTCGGAACAGTCTGCAAAGGAACGCCCCCATAACGCTTCACCAGTCCGAAGTACTGCATAGCACGGATAAAACGGGCTTCTGCTCCGAGTTCTTCTTTCTCATCCTCACTCAATACGGAAGTTTTCTCAATATTCAGCAGGAAGTTGTTTACAATGCGGATTTGCTTGTAGCGGGTCACCATGTCGTCGTTGAATACATAGTCGCCATAAGAATAAGTAGAGTTCGACTTGTCGAATGCGCTCTCCTTCTGATAACTGGCGGTAGCCTCATCCGAGAGGCTGGTCTGATTCGCCAGGTTCGCCTTCTTGCTTCCATACCAGTCGTCAAACTCATCCAGTTTCAGTCCCGAGTCATACATATCCGCCAATACGGCTGTGATTGCTTTCGGATTTTGCCAAATCAAATCCGGTGTGTTGACACCGCTGGTACTCTCACGGTTCAGATAATCATCGCATCCCGTCCATACGAAGATGGACACCCCGCCTATCAATATATATTTCAGATAATTCCTATTCATTGTCTTTACTGGTTTTAGAAGGTTACATTTACGCCAAAGTTATACGTCTTCATCTGCGGATAATAGCGTATTCCGCTGGAATTGCTTTCGGGGTCGACGTTCTTCATCAGTCCGTCACGCTTGGTGAAAGTCAGCAGATTGTTGCAGTTGATATAGAAACGCACCCGGTCGATAGCCGCCTTTTTTGTCAAGACTTTAGGAAGCGTGTATCCCAGTTCCAGAGTTTTCAGGCGCAGGTAATTTGCGTTGTGCAATGACCACGAGTTACTGGAACGGTTATCGGCGACACCTGCCACGCGTGCGGCAGGCATATATCCCGGAATCCATTTGCTATAAGGGTCGGTCGGGTCTTCCCGGTGCCAGCGGTCGGTCATGATAGCCAGCCCATTACCTAAACCTTGCTGGATAAACGGGTCGAGAATATCCCCGCTAACATAAATATCGTGTCCGGCAGCTCCCTGGAAGAAGACAGTCAGGTCGAATCCTTTGTATTCTCCGGACATATTCAGCCCGTAGTACATACGGGGTGTGGCACCGTGTCCGAGTGGTTGCGTATCGTTATCATCAATAATACCGTCACCATTGTAGTCTTCGAATTTCAAATCACCCGGCATCAGCGAACGGTTACCGTCCTTATCCTGAACCGGTGAGTTCAAAATTTCCTCGAAAGAAGTAAACTGCCCGATTACTTTCTTTCCCCAACGGATATCCTTGTAACGCCCGTTGGTGTTATTACGCCAATCGTCATACATATTGGTGGAAGCCGCCCGCTCCACATAATCATACTTAATCCGGGTAGTAGAGAAGTTGGCCGACACATTATAATTAAAATTGCCAATCCGGTTTTTATGCCCGACTACAATCTCGAATCCGGTGTTAATATCAGAATTCAGGTTCTCCTGCGGCATTGATTCACCGAAGATAGTAGGCAATGAGCCTACACGGGTGGCAGGCAGACCGGAACGGTTTCTGCGGAACCAGTCGAACTCCACAGAAATCAGTCCCCTGTGGTAAGACGCCTCAAAGCCGATGTTCATAATCTTCGATTCATACCAAGTCAGCCACGGGTTTGCCATACCTACCGTAGTCATGCCCGAAGTCACTCCGTTGCTGCCCATGATATAGCTTCCGTGAGACGTATATCCATCCAGATACTGGAACGCGTCGAAATCTCCTTCATCGCCCACTTTGGCGTACGAAGCACGGATTTTCAGGTTATCCATATCGGGTAACAGTTTCTTGAAAAAAGCCTCTTCGGAAACACGCCATCCCAATGAAACACCCGGAAAGAATCCCCAACGATTACCTGCACGGAATTTATAGGTTCCGTCATAGCGGAAATTGAATTCCACCAGATAACGGTTAGAGAAATCATAGTTCAGACGTCCCACCAAGCCGGCGTGAGCCGTTTCCTGTGTCTTGCCGGAAGCTTCCTGATTCGTTTTATCCCCATAGTCCAGGTCAGGAATCAGCCCGATAGCAAAATCACGTGTCCCGGTCACCCAGTTCTTCTTGTCATTATACATTTCCCATACGAGCATGGCACCGATGTTATGCTTTTTAGCAAACGTATTGTTGTAATTCATAGAGAACTGATAGGTCGGTTTGTCATAGTTTTCCAGTTTCGATTCCAGATGCGCGGTATTAACCACTTTCTCTATATACTCTTCATTCGCATAATCATACGTATATTCCGAGAGGTCTTTCCGCCACGTTTTCCATTCCTTGTTCGTATAGTCGTAGGCAACCAATGCTTTCGCCATCAGTCCTTTCACCCAGGGAAGTTGCCAGGTGATAGCCAACGAGCTGTTAAATTCACGACGCAGGCGGTCTTCATAACCACTGTCGTCCGAATCGGAAACATGCACGGGGTTCGCCATATCTCCTACGGCTCCCCAATAATCCGGGTTATCATTGGCATACATGGAGTAAGTCGGGATAGCCATTTGTGCCGAACGGAACAGGTTATCGCCATTGTAAGGCTTTTTGCGGTTGTCGAAGCGTCCGCTCAAACGCAGTTCCACGTTCAGTCCCTTAGCCACTTCCACGCTCAGGTTGGAACGGACGTTGTAACGTTGGTAATTCCAGTCGCCCGAACGGATAATACCGCCCTGGTCCATATATCCGATAGACATGTAATATTTCACTTTCTCCGTACCGCCTGTCAGGCTCAAGTTGTGTGAAGTCTGGGGAGCGGTGCTACGCATCGTCTCACTCCACCAGTCCGTACCTGCCGTACCGTTCCGGTAGGCTTCCAGTTGTTCTTGTGAATAAGCGGAAGCTCCGCGCCACGGGTTGGCATTGTGAATCGCTTCATTGTAAAGAGAAGCGTACTCATAAGCATTCATCATCTCCGGATAGCGGGTCACTTTCTGAAAACCTACATAGCCGTTATATTCTATCTTTACCTTCTGTTCCGTCCCTTTCTTGGTAGTAACCAGCAGAACACCGTTTGAACCTTTAAAACCGTAAACAGCTGCGGCGGCATCTTTCAGGATAGAGATGGATTCGATATCATTCGGGTCGAGCTGCGTATAATCACGCTCGATACCGTCTACAATCACCAGCATGCTTCCATATCCGCGAATATCGACGGAAGCTCCATCATCACCGGGGCTTCCGCTACGCTGTACGGCACGCAAACCCGGCAAACGTCCGGCGAGCATATTCGTCACACTGGGAGCTTTTACTTCCATCAACTTATCCGAAGAGATGGCAGCTACCGAACCGGTCACGGAAGCCTTTTTCTGAATACCGTAACCTACCACCACTACCTCGTCCAGCGTCTCGGTATCTTCCTGCAAAGTTACTTTCAGTCCAGCTTGCCCGTTCACCCGCACTTCTGTTGTTTTATATCCTATATAGGAAATCTGTAACACTCCATTAGCGGGAACCGGCAAGGTAAACTTACCGTCCACATCGGTAATCGTCCCCACACCGGCAGCACCTTTCAGTTGCACCGAAGCTCCGATAACCGGTTCTCCGCCGGCATCAACAACCACACCTTTCACCGTGATATTCCGAACAGTCTGTTCGATACCCGATACCGAAGGGCTTTCCGCATATACCGTAAACGGCACGCACAGGAAAGTCCCTGCCATTAAAGCTGAAACAGTAGCTATCTTCAGCCGGTCATTGAACGACTTTAAGACAACCGTGTTCATTTTACATGCATGTTTCATAGATTAAATTAGTTATGTGTTTTAAGTTTCGAATCTATATTATCATCACATATCGCTACTGCAACCTGCGAATCGGCACAGCCATAATAGAGATATAATTTGTTTTTAAAGTAAGCCAGCCCTTCGATAAACACCGTTCCGTCCTTGTACTGGCCGCTTTTCTCGAAAGCGGCTTCGGGCACAAAGAAGGGTTTATCCAGGCGGTCGAGTACTTTATAAGGGTCGTTGGCGTCAAACAGGAACTGCCCTGCACAATAAGCGCCTGCGGGATATGCTGAGTCCCTTTCTTCCTTATACCCGTTCTTGCCATTGTATAATAATACAATACCGTTCACGGTTTTGATAGCCGGTGGGCCACACTCAGTCAGGCGGCTGTCGAAATACCCGCTGCGGGGTTTGGCTATCTCTCTTAGTTCGTTGTTTTCATTCAGTACCGGAGTCCAGTCGGTCAGGTTATCGGAAGTTGCGGCACATACCGCATTCTCCCCCCAGTACATAAAGTATTTGCCGTCCACTTTCTCAATGACCAGTCTGCCGTCTTTCACTCCGGTGACAATAGAAGCCGATTTGCTTGCTATATTGGCAAAACGCCCGTTGTACGCTTTCGCAAAAGCGAGTCCGTGTTTCGTCCAGTTTTTCAAGTCTCTGGAAGTAGCCACCGCCAAGCGGGGAAGATTGCGGTTCCAGGCTGTATAAAGCATGACGTACAATCCGTCTTCCGTCATTGCCACACGCGGGTCTTCGCAACCACCTTCCCATTCTATTTCTTTAAAATCGTCTTCGGAAGGAAAGAGTACCGGTGCGTCCGCTTGGCTCATCGTTACTCCGTCCGTACTTTCCGCATAGCCAATGCGGGATGTCCTCTTTCCGATGCCTTGCGCCGAGTTGTCTTCCGCGCGGTAGAGTACCACAATCTTTCCGTCTTTGACGGTTGCCGCCGGATTGAAAGTGTCACTCTCTTCCCATCTTACCGGCTGCTTGCGCATCGGGCATTGGAAAGTAGTCGGTTGCGGAGAAATCACCGGATTCACCCCTTCCGGGCGGACAAAAGGGCCGAGTATCCATTGTCCGCTCTGTTCTTCGACAGCTACGGATGCCTGTTTTTGTCCGGAGCATCCAGCTAGTGTCATCATACTGATTAAATAGATTACAGATTTTAGTTTTATCATACGTCGTTTTTTTTAGTTTTCCCAAATCGGTCGTTCATCGTTTTTCTGCCGGCAAAACTATCGTACCCCGCAAAAAATAGAGTGTACTATATTCTCAAAAGAGTATATAGGTGCTGTACAACATAATAATTCATTCGTTTGCAACGACGATTTAACGATTTTGAAATATTAGCGAATAGCTTGATTCTGTCTGATGATGTTCCGGGCTAATGGATAGGCAATCAACTGCAAAGCTCCCACCAGGATCAATGCATACTTCAATGCAAAATCCTGTGATATGACAAATGCGAGTACCATAAAAAGTATTAGTCCAAAAGCACGTCCCAGAAATAGTCCGAACTCATGGCTTAAAATATAGGTATATTCATTTCTTTTTTCGATTTTTACTACTGCATCGATGGTTTGCATCATAATAGGGTAATAAGGTAAGTCAAACAATGGCTGAAAGATCACCTTACAGAGGACAAAGATAATCACTCCGGTGACTGAAAACAAGATTCCGTTGAACAGAGTACCGATAAAAAAGACAAGTAGCCCGGCTATAAATACTTTCGATCGGTCTTCAGGTTTGGTTATTCGTCCCAATACATAAACCAAAACAGCTGTCAGTGTACCACTGATTCCCTGTATTAAACCCAGTACATCTTCATCACCTACTAACTTCAGAACCAGAATAGCAGGAGCAGTCACCAGAAATCCCTGTACCATTCCTTTCAGGGAAGCCAGCAACAACATTTTTTTCCAAAGTGTGCAAAACCGGAAATACAGAAAATTCTTCTGCACCGGATTGGCGAACTTACCACGCCATAAAACGGCTACAGCAAACAAAGTCACTATGATTACTCCAACCGTCACCAACCGATAGGCTCCATTAATATCAATCAGGCATCCCATTATTTCTCTGCCATCTATCTGACTGATAAATGCTCCAATCAATAAAGGTACAGTAATCGAAGTAATGGAAAAGAAAAAAGACTCCAGCCCGAAGAAGTAGTTACGACTATCATCTGTCGTGTTATTCAGAGTCAGCAGATAGCGATTGGTCCAGAAGAAGCCCGATGCAGCTCCAAGTACAAATCCGGCTATACTCAATTCCACAAAGCCTAATGACTTTACCAACATCATGGCAAACATCGACAATCCACTAACTAATATCCCTCCTGCATACAGAATCTTCACACTCACATGTCGCAACAAGAAACCATTCACAAATGAGGTATTGATGATACCAATGTATATGAAAAGCTGATAAAAAGCCACCGAAACCGGTTCACTGGTATGGCGCATCACATAAGCGCCCACGAAAATCTCAACTACAGGAAGCACCAGCGCATAAAGAAGATTAGTCATCAGCAAGACCCGTACATTAGAAGTTTGCTGTTTGAAGAACTGATACTCTCTTTTTAGTTTATTCATTATCTATCTTATTTATATTACGACTTTAATGAACAGAGAATCTCTGCAATAGACAACTCCGCCCCACAGATTACTTCATCACTGGCACCATAATAAAGCCTTATCTTATCTCCCTCTACCAAATGTCCGTTGGTGAAAACTACATTCCCGAAAAATCCGGTTTGTTCGTAAGGAGCAACAGGCTCCATGATAGGTTCTTTACTTCGGGCAATTACCTTTGAAGGATCATTTAAATCAAGTAGAAGAGCTCCCAGACAATAACGGTTTTGATAGTCCGCACCATGATAAATTTCCAACCACCCTTCCTCTGTACGAATAGGTGCCGCTCCTGCACCCACGCGGGCACAGTCCCAACTATCAGGACGGGTAGTTGCAATGCAACAGTGGTTGCCCCAATGCAGCCGGTCGGGTGATTCGGCAAGCCAAATATAGTTGCCACCCAACTCTGGGCTACTCGGACGATGCAGTGCAAGATATTTTCCGTTCACTTTCTCTTCAAACAGCGCGCAATCTTTATTATGAGGAGGGAAAATCATGCCATAACGAGCATAGTTTTTCCAGTCATAAGTATGAATCAGCCCTACACCAACAGCTACAGAAGAGACTTCCGTAAACGTAAGATAATAACCATCGGCAGTAGTGGCCACCCGGCAATCTTCAATGCCAAAAGCCTCTAATGCTCCTTTACCAAAAATAGGAGGATAATCCGGTTCTTCCTTGAAGTGAATTCCGTCTTCACTCGACACCAGTCGGAGATAAGACATAGTAGTCAGATAATTCTGCCCTGCATATCCTATCACACGAGGATCAGAAGCATCCAGTTTCGGGTCATTCTCATCGAAAGAGAGCACTTCTATTTTTCCATCTTTATTATATACGGGAAAACTAATAACTCCCTGTTTCTGCACAGGCCGTTCGGCCACTCGCAGTAATAACCAAATTTTTCCGTCGAAACGGAACACGCCGGGATTCAGAAAACAGGTGATTTCCATACCTTCTATTCCTGATTGTAGGTCGGAGGGTTTCAACAATGGGTTTTGATGAAATCGTTTTGCAATATCCATTTTCAAATTATTAAATAAATATGTGTTGTTTTTATTTCTGGTGACAAAGCTACCCTGCACAACAACGGAAAAGGTGCACTATATTCTCAAAAGGGTATACAGGTGTTGTACAGCATATTTTTATCTTTGTTTTCTTATTTTTCCTCTCTATCTTTGCGACATGATTCTACGAAAGCACTCATATTTCCGCTACATCTGCATCCTTATTTATTCATGCCTGATGCCTGTTTTATTACATTCCCAAAATGTAGTGAAACAGATTTCGAATGCAGACGGGTTATCCAATAATTCAGTGAATTGTTTTCTAGAAGATTCGGAACATACGCTTTGGGTAGGAACATGGGACGGGCTGAATGCCTACAACGGACGTAGCTTTAAAACCTATTCTTATAATAAAAATGCAGGATCTATCAGTAACAATGTGGTCTGGCAAATTATCGAGCAAAATGACTCTGTATTGTGGGTATCTACCGACTATGGCGTCAACCGGTGGAAACGTTCCACACAGCAATTTACTCCTTATTATTTAGGTACGCAGAACAATCCGCCCAAACAAGAGAAATCATTCCTACTGGATATCACTTCCGGCAAATACATTATCTGCTATGTGAAAGAACAAGGTTTATTCTATTTTGACGACCGGAAACAGGACTTTGTTCCATTGAAAAATAATCTGCCTGATGGCATCAAAAACTTCGTTATTGATGCCAAAGACCAAGTATTCTTCCTCACAGAACATGGACAATTATTACATTATCAACTATCTGTCCATAGCTCTAATCTCGAACTCTCGTTCAAAAAAGAAATCAAACAACCTGCTTTCATTTCCGGCATTTATCTTTCTCAAGATTATCTTATCATTAACGATGACCGGACATTAACCGTTTCTTTGGACAACCGCATACTGAATAGCATAGATATTCCGGAAAATAAAACGGTTTCGCAAGTTATCTGTCACAAAGAGTATCTTCTCATCAGCTTTATCGAAGGGGGATGTATCAGGTATAATCTGAAAGATAATACTTCAACGGAATTACCTCAATTACCAGCGAAAGCACCCATTTTCACCATCTACATCGGTTCGCAGAATATACTCTGGGTAGGCACCGACGGGCAAGGAGTATTGGAAGTCTATGAACACAGTTCTCCATTCCACACCATAAAAACTGATTATCCCGTACGTTGTTTTTGCGAAGAAGATAATGGTAATATACTCGTGGGAACCAAAGGAGAAGGAATTTTGCTGCTTGACAAACAGAAACGGCAGGTCGAACCTTATCTGTCAACCGACAACGGATTGATTTCCAATTCTGTCTATACTATCCGAAAAAATATGTCCGGAGACATATTTATCGGGACCGAGGGAACGGGCATCAATTATATTCCACTTAATAGCAGTCAGGTAAAGAAGTTAAATATTCCTGCTGAATATCCGACTTTCAAAGCTGTATACAGCATCCTGTTCACTCATAACGACTCACTATTATGGTTGGGCACTTCCGGCTATGGACTTATCAAACTAAGCTTGCAAAGGGAAGGAAAAAATTATAAAGTGACAGAAATGAAACAATATAAATCTCCCGGACCTTCCTCACCAAGTAATAACATCATTTATTCGGTCATTGCCGGGTATAATGAAAATGAACTTTGGCTAGGCACACGAGGCGGCGGAATCAATAAGTTCGATATCACATCCGAATGTTTCCAACAAATTCATGAGATAGACTCTACTTTATCCCTAACCAACAACGATATACTCTATCTGACCAAAGGAGATTCTGCCAGCATTTGGGTAGGCACCAGTTACGGCCTCAATCGATTGTTTCCGGCAGACATTCCGCCATCTATTATGGAATATACGGATCATAACGGACTGCCCAACAATACGATTCACGGTATTCTAAAAGATGAAAACGGTAATATCTGGGCAAGTACCAATCAAGGTATCTCTTTTATCAATCTATCTTCGGGAAAGATTACTAACTATTCTTCCAGAAACGGATTACAAAATGATGAATTTTCCGATGGAGCGATTTTTAAGGATAAAGCAGGATGGTTGTATTTCGGAGGAGTCAGTGGGCTGAACTATTTCGATGAGAACAAAATACATTTACGGGACCATATTGCTACTCTAAGTTTGAATAGTCTAAAAATTAATAACACCAGCCAAAACATTTACGAGCGTATTCTTAATCATACGCTCCGGCTTGCCTATGACGAACCTTACCTTACATTAGGGTTCACAACACACGACTTTATCAACAACGAGAACTGCGAATTTAGTTATCGGATTATTGACTTCGCTGATGAATGGATTTACAACGAAAACAACCCCAATATCGTCATCACCAAACTTCCTCCGGGGAAATATAAATTGGAAGTAAAATGTACTAATGGTGACCGTGTATGGAGCAATCAAATCTACTCTCTTCATCTGGATGTCGCCTATCCCTGGTGGCTAAGTACTACTGCCTTTATTATCTATTTTATTTTAATTGCTATTGCTATTTATATAACACAATCTGTCATCAAGAATCGTATCCGACTGAATCGCCAGATTTTACTAGAACATATTGAAAAGCAAAATCAACAACGTATTCATGAATCGAAGTTGAACTTCTTTACGAACGTGGCACATGAGTTCTTCACTCCGCTAACACTGATATATGGTCCGGCACAGCATCTGCTGGAAAAAGCAGACCTTGACAGTTATACGAAAAGGTATATCTACATCATCAAGAACAATGCCGACCGGATGCAGAAACTCATCAACGAACTAATGGAGTTTCGGAAAGCAGAATCGGGACATACAGCTATCTATGCAGAGAAAGTAGATATTCACCTACTCGTTGATTATGTGTCAGACAACTATACTGAAATTGCTGAAGAGAATAAAATAGACTTTAGTTTCAAAAGTAAAGAAGTGTCGTCTTTTACTACAGACCGGAATTCGCTGGAGAAAATTATATTCAACTTATTATCTAACGCATTCAAATATACACCGTCCGGAGGATATATTCATGCTGAAATAAGACAGAATGCCACTACCGGAACATTACATTTCCGTATACGCAACTCTGGTAAGGGATTGACTGAGAAGCAAACGAGCGAAATATTCAGTCGCTTTAAGATTTTCGAGAGCAGTAAGCTGAAGCATGCCGGGAGTACCGGAGTGGGTCTGAACCTAACCAAAAGCCTGACTGAATTATTAGGTGGAGAAATCACTATAGAAAGTACTTTGGGAGAATATGTAGAATTCAATGTATCCCTGCCTCCTATGCACGTGAATACCGAAAAAGAAAGTCAGCCTACAGAAGAAGAAACAGAGGTCAGTGAAATGCTTTTCATTCCTAAGCAGAAAGAAATTACCATACTGATTGTAGAAGACGAAAAGAATATCCGGGAACTGTTGAAAGATATTCTGCTTCCCTACTATCAGGTTCGCGAAGCTGGCAATGGAGAAGAGGCACTGAAAGAAGTAGAGCAAAAACAACCGGACATCATTATCAGCGATGTGTTAATGCCTAAACTAGATGGTATTACACTGACAGACATATTGAAATCTAATGAACGGACAATGCACATTCCTGTTATCCACATCTCTGCCAAAAACTCTATTGAAGACCAAATCAATGCTTATAATCATGGTACAGATCTGTATATCCCGAAGCCTTTCCATCCAAGGCATGTGTTGAGTGCAGTAGAGAATATGATTAATAAATATTCTCTGATGAAAGAGTATTTCAAATCGGGCCGTTCTTCTCTTATTGTAAGAGATGGAATCACCATGCACAAAGAAGATGAGCTATTACTAAACAAGATTATCAAGTTCATTGAAGATAATATTGACGATGAATCCATGAATCCGGATTCTCTAGCAGACTTTATAGGAGTGAGCAAAGCAGGATTGTATCGCAAACTCAAAGAATTAACAGAAAAGACCCCAAGCGAATTTGTCCGTACCATCCGCCTGGAATATGCTGCCGGGTTGCTAAAGACTACCAAGCTCACCGTCACCGAGATCATGTATAAATCAGGCTTCTCCAACAAGTCGTATTTCTACCGGGAATTTACTAAATTATACAATACATCGCCCAAAGAATACAGAAGCGAACGAACAGAAAAAAAAGATATTAAATAACCATCTAACAATAAAAAACAATGAGAAAACTTTTTATTGTATTGACGCTCTTCGGTGCGTCAATACTGAATGCACAGCAACTGAATGTAGCCTCCTACAACGTACGAAACAGTAACCCGAACGATGCCAAAGCCGGAAATGGATGGGAGCAACGCTACCCAATACTTACACAGTTAATCACTTTCCATGATTTCGATATTTTTGGAGCGCAGGAAGTAAAGCATAATCAACTGGAGGATATGCTCAATGCTCTACCTACATACAGTTACATAGGTGTAGGACGGGATGACGGCAAGACGAAAGGGGAATATGCACCTATTTTCTATCGGAAAGATAAGTTCAAACTACTCAAGTCCGGCAACTTCTGGTTGTCGGAAGACACTACAAAGCCCAATAAAGGATGGGATGCTGCTTATACCCGCATCTGCACATGGGGAGAATTCAAAGACAAAACCGGTAAGTTCAAATTCTGGTTCTTTAATCTGCACATGGATCATATCGGAGTGGTAGCCCGTCGAGAAAGTGCCAAACTGGTTATTAGCAAAATTAAGGAAATGTGTGGCAAAGATCCCGTTATACTAACAGGTGATTTCAATGTAGACCAAACTAGCGAAAGTTATCAGGTTCTTCATGAATCCGGAATATTATCAGATTCTTACGAGGTAGCTCAAATGAGATATGCAACTAATGGGACATGTACAGGCTGGAATCCGAACACATATACTCCAAACCGTATTGACCATATCTTCGTAACCCCCAATTTTACTGTAGAGAAATACGGTGTATTAACGGATACTTATCGTACCAAGAATGAAACTACTGGAAAGTATGAATCTCATATTCCTTCGGATCATTTCCCGGTAAAAGCGGTTCTGAAATTTTAGAAAAAACACTAATTAGAAAAAATCGTGAATGGTAGAGATTGTTTTTACCTCCGCCATTCACGATACTTCCCTAAAGTTTAAGGTTGTACTTCATAGTTTGTTGTATATATATCCAGCGTGGTAGGCATATATATTCACCATGGTGGGCATATATACCCAAGATGCTGGATATATATGCCCAATAAACAGGGAATACATGACTAGGGCTGTACTTCCCTCTATTTTGTCTCTGTCTACTATTTGGAGATAATCATAACCTGCTCATCAATACCCTTATCAGGCATTCGCACACTACAGACACCAGTTTCTTTATCCCAACTCCACGCCACAGTTTCAGTATCATTCTCTAAATTATCTTCCAAACGTTCCGGTTTAGTTTTCTTTATCTTCTTTCCTTTGACAGCTAACTCTTTCGGGGCTTTCGCAGAATAAATACGGAACAGCAGATTTCTCGGACCGGGGACAGTGTATCCTTTTCCTTCACGGGCAGAGACAGTCAATTCATATCCATTTGCCAGAGTGCTGCAAATAATCGGTGTTTTGACAAATTCATCACGTTGGTATCCTAAGTCTTCTCCTTCATCTTCGTAGAGAGTAAAGGCAGCCTGTGCACCTTCCTGTGCGGGAAAGATTTCAAAAGTAAGTGGATATACCGGTTTCTCATGGGTGTAGTTCATCACCGGCATGGTGGGGATGATAGAACCTTGCTTCACAAACATAGGAACAGAAGACAAGGGAGCATCAACCGTAGTCCACTGCTCTCCGGTGTAGACTGTCTGCTTGTTGTTGTAGTCTATCCATGTACCTTCGGGAAGATACACGTTCTTTGTGCGGGCACCTTTCTTCACCACAGGAGCTACCAGTAATTCACGACCGAACAGGAATTGGGCATCCGTAGAAAATGTTTCCATATCCATTGGATATTCAAGAAACAGAGGTCGCATGATAGGCAATCCTGTATCATACGCTTCGCGGGCGTAAGTGTAGATATACGGTAACAAACGATATTTCAGTTCGATAGCCGCTTTCGCGTTCTTTTCCGCTTCCGGTCCGAAAAGCCACGGTTCCACCGGGTTATCTCCCTCATGGTGGATACGACTCAAAGGATTGAATGCACCAAATTGAATCCAACGGGTATAGAGTTCCGCCATAGCCGGATAATCCTCAATATCTCCACAGTAACCGGTGATATCACAGGAAGAAAATGGGATTAATCCCAATCCGGCGGAAAGCATTACAGGAATCTGATTGGCTAATTGTCCCCAACCTTGCAGTACGTCGTCTCCGTTTCCGCTATCACCCGTCCAGCCAAACGTATAACGTTGCAATCCGGCATAAGCAGCACGAGTCATTTGGAAAACACGACGGTCCGGATTCCTCTTTTCAAATTGCTCCTTCACCACTTTATCCCAGGTCAGGCCATAGACGTTATGGATTTCATCGTGCATACCGAGATGGTGCTTCATCACCAGGCGTTCCGTCTGCTCCTCGTTACTCCAGGCAGGTTCGCCCATGTCTGTCCAGAAGCCGGAGACACCATCGTCAATAGGTTTCTGCTGATAAGTTCCCCACCAGTCGGCTACGGCAGGCAGGGTGAAGTCCACCACTCCGCAGTTCCCACCCCACGGCCAGGGCATATCGTAGCTTTTGCCGTTCGTATTGTCCTTTACAAAATAGCCTAAGCGGTCAGCTTCTTCCCATTGTTTTTTATTGGCTTGTGCAATTACCGGGTCTTGAGATACGACTACCTTAAAACCCATCTCTTTCAAATCCGAAAGCATCTTTTTGGGGTTTTCATAGTTTCCTTTGCGCCATTCGAAATCCTGCAAATATTCTGTCCAGCCGATATCCTGATAGATAATATCACAAGGGATTCCCCGTTTCCGGTAGCCTTCGGCTATCTCACGACTTAGCTTTTCACTTGTCAACAGACCGCGGCATTGAGCAAAACCCAACGCCCATTTCGGCGGCATGATAGGTTTTCCGGTCAGTCCGACATATTGGCTGATGATTTCTTTATAGTCTTTACCGAAGATAAAGTAATATACCATTTCCCCGTTCGGCGCTTCAAAACTGTAATAATCACGGCTTTCCGTTCCGAATTTGAATTCTGTCTTATAGGTGTTATCAAGAAAAATACCATACCGATAATTGCTCATAAAGAAAGGAATACTCTTGTAAAGAGGATCTTCTACCACACTATAACAAGGTTTGTCACTATTCCACATCTTATAAGACTCGCCACGACGATCGATCTTTCCCGCTTTCTCACCAAGTCCGAAGAAGTGCTCGTCACGACGAAGCACTTTATATTCCACCTTCTTCGTTCCTTCACTGACATGGCCTTTATCGGCATAATCGCTAAACAGGAGTTTCTGATATTTATCGAATATCTGAAGACTCATCGGAGATTTATTCACCCGGATACGCAACTTCGGAGTAAATATCTCGTAACAGGCCGCCTGTTCATCAACATGGATAGTTCCTACCTCTTCCAGTTCTTCATTAATCACTGCAAACGAAGCATTTCTTCGTTGCAATTGCCCGTCGGGTGAGAACCAGATTTTCACGACGGAAGAGCTGCAAAGTTGCAATTGCAAGGCGGCACTGTCCGCCAGGTGAAAAGTCACCTGACGTCCCTGCTGTGTAAAAGAAGTGCATGTACGTGTCGTATTTTCCGCCCAAACCCATGTTGGAAATACCAGGCACAACATCCATACCCATAATCTATATCTAATCATCATACCTATCATTTTAGTTATTCTGTAGCAGCCGCTTTATTCAGCCACAATCATCGTCCAATATTTCAAGGAAGGCAATGTGAAAGAGACAACTCCATTCTCCTGTGTAAAGGCCAATTCCTGCAAAGCTCCTCCGTGTACATCCGGCGACGCTACCCACAGCTTATTCACCTTTGCCGACAGATTCATTTGCAAAGCCGCTTTTGTAATCAAAGCCGGTTCCGGCATCGTACCGTCCACATCTCTCCAGCTAAGACTGTTCGCTTGCGAGAAATTAAGAAGATGTATCACTTGCTTGCCACCTACCTGCTTGGCATAAGTAGTAACTGATCCCTGTTGAGGAGGCCAACTATTCAATCTCATTTCGCCATTGGTACAATTCATGGAAACACTATTTTCCGTACCACCGTCACGAAGCAGATTCTGATAAGAAGTCAGGAAATCATAATAACGAACCATCGCTGTTTTCAGTTCTTCGCTCATTGTCAGGTTCTCATTCGGAAAGTACTCTTTGCACAACATGTGATCGCCTCCCAACTCAAGGTGCGAACCACCCAAAGCAAACATGACAGCATCCGTCAGCAGAATACCCGGCGTATTAAATTCTCCCCGGTTATCCGCTTTATTATAATTCATATAAGCTGCAAAAACCGTATTCAACTGATAATTGCCATAGACTCCATTTTCATAAAGAATGGCTTTCAGATTGGTAAAATCAGCCTCATCCGCCCACACTTCATTATAGAAGAAATCAACTTTACCTGTCTCCCCTATCTGACGGGCACCGTAACGGCTGACCGCATTCATCACCAAACTCTTGTCCGGATGAGCCTGCTTCGTCGCTTCAATAAAAGAAGCATATCCCTCACGCAGATTGACCGGAATACCATTGTAATTGTAAAGCGTGCTGCGTCGTCCCAACTGGTCTATCTGATAGCCGTCGAAGGCAAAGTTCACATATACATCATCATTCCTCTCGTTCAAATATTTCTGCCATTCCTTATTAGAAGGATCTACCAGATAAATATTACTTTTCCATCCGCCCGGCAGATCATGACTATCTTTAGTAGTGTGAGAAGCATCCTTAAACAAATACCATTCCTCCTTCACCCCGTCCGTAGCGGCATCCTTCAACGCCCCGAAACAAAGATTGTAAAACATAGACTTCATACCGAAACGATGCTGCGCTTCAATGTAATTTTTCACCGAACTTGTATAAACCTCCCGGTTAGCGATGTCCATATATACTTCGTCCAACTGTGTGCGTGTACCGCCCAACGGCCAGTGATGCTTATTATGCCAGTCCTGAAACTGTACCCAATTGATGTGATGACGATTCAGATACGCCATCTCTTCCTGTGTCTTTTCAGCCGTCTTCTCCCGACTGAAATCAGCGACAAAACCATAACGCGGAAAACGTGCCGGATCACTGGATACATCTACCGCAATCGTACCGACAATCACATCTGTACCATTCTCCTGACGGTACAGTTCCGCCATATATCCTTTGAAATCAGTAGTAGGCGGTTGCCATGTCCAACTGGTACCATTTACCGACTCTTCTCCGACAACCTCCCCTAAAAGACGATAACGAACTTTAGTTCCGGCAGGCAACGCGTCATCTGCTGTAAATACCACTTTCTCCCCCGGTTTATAGAAAGCCTTATCCGTAGACAGGTCCACACTTAAATCCGATGTTACCGGAGTCACTTCGGTGACACTGCCCGAAGCTCCTCCATTCTCCTGGTTCGACCCATGATCGTCACTGCAAGCCATACACAGGAAAGCAGCCACCAAATATATTATTTTCTTCATCTTGAATTCTTGTTTTATTGTTTCACAATCGAAATCGTCTCTTTCAACTGGTCAATCGTAATCCGATAAGAACCGGCTTCCTGAATATTCCACTTATTATCCAAACTACCCAAATCTGCATCCGGATACATACTGCTCAACTCCGCATCCGACTTGGTAACGAACAATGCCGTCTCTACTTCCCCCGTCGGAGCCTTGTTGCTCTTATCCGCCATAAACCAATCCCCGTTCCAGTCTGACTGCTTATCGCAGGATATCTTCATCTCACCTGTTTTCAGTGTGCCGCTCCAGGTAAAGATGTAAGGACTGTCGGCACTCTTCGTCATCGGAGTAGCATTGCCTAAATCCCATCCGTTTGGAGTTGCCTCACCCACCAGATACAATCCTTCGTAAGGAGTGAACGGACGCATCAGCATCTTTTCTTTTCCTTTGCCTGTATAGAACCATACTTTATAAGGTTTGCCACATTCGGCTTCCTTCATCTGCCATTTATTATCGTCACCTCCAAGCACTACGGATGTCGAAGTGTACGGAGCATTAGCCACGGTAGGATGGAAGAAAGCATCCGCCTGACCGAAGTCTGCCACGGAAGCGAATTTAAATTCTCCGTCCGCCTTCCAGGGAATCACAGCTCCATAATGGAACAGGTTCATCTGAACAGCATCTTTAGACAGTGCTTCAAATCCCCAACCATTGTTACCCGTAAACGAACCGACAATGAAAAATTCTTCATATCTCCAGCCAATATCTTCTGTTTCGGTAAGTGTCAACGTCAAGTCGAGCAGGTTTGCTTTTACGATATAAGTTGCTTCTTTACTGATTGTGAACTGTTCGTCCGGTTGGTCACCCGATGTACGATAGGTCAGTTTGAGTCCTTCTTCGGCAGTAGCATCACGGTTGTACGACGGCAGGAATTCTCCTAAGGTCGTTATAAACTTAAACGATCCGGTATTCAGCTTTCCTGTCCATGTAAATTGTCCGTTATCCGTGCGCTCCATTGCCGTTGCGTTATCGGCACTCCATCCGCTCGGAGCAGCATCACCAATCAGGTAAAGCGTGGTAGTAACCGGCTGGTAGGTAGTCACTGTAAAGGCAGTCATCGCAATCTGCTTCTGATCTTCCATTCCGGCAACAACCGCTGTGATACGTGCTTCCAGCTCTGCCTTCACGTCATAACCGATACCGAACTGCGTATGCAGAAATTGGTTAAGTTCTTCCACTTTCTTAGTCCATTGATACGTTCCCGTACCCAAATCCACCGAATAAGCATTCGCAAAGTCCGTTCCGGCTTTCGCCAGTTCAAGCGTATAAGAGATACGGTTACCGCTTCCATAATTCGTTCCGGTAGTCCATGAAAGCGCCAGCGCCTCCTGACTATGGTTCTTTTCGTTCAACACCAACTCCTGCTGATTCACCGAAAGGGTGAGGGTATCATGTCCTTTATCTGTCTCCATATAATCCTCGGTACAGGCAACCATCGTTGCGCCGATGAAAAGAGAGCATAACAACTGATATATATATTTCTTCATCATATTATTTGTCTAAATGAATGATTATAAAACGGATTAATAACCGGGATTTTGAGTCATCAGGTGATTGGAGTCCATCTCCGTCTGCGGAATAGGCAACAGGAGACGTTCTTTGGTCACATTATTCTTACCGATAGATTTCAGGAATGTCAATGCATAATTTCCATTATCAACCCGGATCATATCGAACCAGCGGTGTCCCTCAAAAGCAAGTTCCATCCGACGTTCGTGAATAATCTTTTCTCTCATTTCGGTCTG
Source organism: Bacteroides sp. AM16-13 (assembly GCF_003602705.1). Lineage (NCBI taxonomy): Bacteria > Pseudomonadati > Bacteroidota > Bacteroidia > Bacteroidales > Bacteroidaceae > Bacteroides > Bacteroides sp. AM16-13. Next base: position 89,482 of record NZ_QTLK01000019.1, on the reverse strand, counting down.
CGTCAGAGTGGTCGGCAGCTCTGTCAGTCCGGCACGCTTACGAACGATATTCAATGGTTCGGCAGCCTGATCCGGATGTCCCTGCTCATTCAAAGCTTCCGCTTTCTTCAGTAAGACATCCGCATAACGGTATACTACAAAGTTGTTGGGGTTGGTATTATACTCCGAAGAGACGTCTTTCGACACAAGGAACTTACGTACGTTATAACCCGTATTGGACCAGGAACGTTTGTATTCCATACCATCAAAAGCAGGACAACCCTGATACAACACAGTGATGTCTTTCCGCAAATCACCATCCTCGTATTGCTTGATAAACTCTTCCGTAGGCAGATTCCATCCATAAGCACCGGCTACCATACCCGAATTACGAGGACCCATGAAAGTAGACAGCCAGGATGCTTGATTATCGCCGCCCCAAAAATCATATTCCGTACTACCGGAGTATTGCACTTCGAAGAGAGATTCTGCACCATTATTGATCGTCGCATTAAAGTTATCGGCATAATTGCATTGAGTCAGATCATATCCCATTGCAGCAATGTTATTGCACAAGGTCACTACTTCACTATAATAGTCGCGATGGTTGGGAGCCAATGTCAGGTAAATATCCGCCAGCATCGCCATTGCAGCCTCTTTGCAGGCACGTCCCCTGTCAGCATCTCCATAACTGCTTTTCGGAGGAAGCATATTCACTGCATTTTTGCAGTCGGAAAGAATTTGAGCATATACCTCATCTACCGTATTACGGGCAATATCCGCAGATTCTCCCGGTTCAAACGGTTCCAAGCGCAAAGGCACCCCTCCGTACAAACGAACCAGAATATAATAATAATGTGCACGCAGGAAATAAGCCTCACCCATGCAACGGGTCTTTATCTCATCGGAGATAGATGCTGAAGGCAGATTGGAAAGCACGATGTTGCAACGTCCGATCCCAACCCACGGAGAACGCCATACATACAAAGCAAAGCCGTTGTCGCTCTGGGCTATGAAATTGGAAGCCTGAACAGTCTCCAAACCGTCAGTACCTCCTCCGGCTCCTACTTCACTGTTACCTGCGATGATGTCGAGGCTCCAGATACGTTGGTTATACATATTAGATGACTGAAGAGTCTTGTAGCAGGCAGTAGTCAGTGCCACAGCAATCTCATTCGTCACTTCCGATTCGGGATCGACGCCATATTTGGGATATTTATCCAAGAAATCGTTGCACGATGTCAATGCCAGCACGGCAGACATAAATACCAAAGTTATTATCTTTTTCATATTCTTTCTCCTGATTTAAAAGTTAAAGTTCAAGCCCATACTGAAAGTACGTGAAATCGGGTAACGGCTGCTGTCGATGCCATTAATATCCACTTCCGGGTCGAAGCCGGAATATCCGGTGATAGTTGCCACATTCTCGCAAGAGAAAGAGATGCGGGCATTTTCCAGTTGAATCTTTTGCATCCACTTTTTAGGCAGTGTATACGAAAGCGTGATGTTCTTCAGACGGAGATAGGAACCGTTTTCCACAAACCTGTCGGATACACGGCAGTTCTGGTTCGGGTCTCCCCAAATGGCGCGGGGCATAGAGTTGCTGGTACCTTCACCCGTCCAGCGGTTCAATACGGCTGTGGTTTGGTTGTAAGCGGCTGCCATTCCTTCGTTGTCAACATTGTTGGCGTTATAAATCTTGTTTCCCGATACGCCTTGCAGGAAAACGGAGAGTTCCCATCCCTTATAAGAGAAATTATTGCTTAAAGAGAAGAACCAGTTCGGATTCGGGTTACCGATAACGGTACGGTCTTCATCGTTGATGACTCCATCGTTATTCAAATCCCTGAAACGGATATCCCCCGGAGCTGCTCCCGGTTGGGTGGCGTGGCGGTTTACTTCCTCCCAGTTTTGGAAAAGTCCGTCGGTCACGTATCCGTAGAATACATTGATCGGATAACCGGCTCTAAGCATAGTCACGTATGAGTTACCCATCTGATTGATAAACATCGGAGTTTCGCTGTTCAGGTCCAGAATTTCATTCTTGTTATAGGTAGCCGTTAAAGCAGATTCCCAAGAGAAAAGACCTTTCAGGTTGATGGTGCGCAGGGTCATTTCCACTCCTTTGTTACGCATTTTGCCGGCATTGGTAAAGGTTTCAGTAGTATCTTCAAAACCGGAGGTGATAGGGATGGAAGCTTTCACCAACATGTCTGCCGTCTTTTTGATGTAGGCATCCAGCGAAAGGTTGACACGTGAATTGAACAGGCTCATATCCACACCGAAGTTGGTTTGGCGTACCTCTTCCCAATGAATATTCGGATTGGAAAGGGTGGTAGATACCAAAGCGGTGGAGTTGTTGTTGCCGAAAGGATAAACTCCCGTATTATAGGAAGCCACAAAGCCGTAGTTACCGATTTCCTGATTACCGGTCACACCGTATCCGATACGCAATTTGAGGTCATTCACCGGAGAATTGTCTTTCGGAAACCATTCTTCCTGCGAAATACGCCATGCCAGAGAAACGGAAGGGAATGTTCCCCAACGGTTGTTCTTACCGAAGCGGGAGGAACCGTCACGGCGCACAGTGGCTGTAAGCAGGTATTTATCTTCGTAAGAATAGTTGAGACGTGCCATCAGAGAAAGCAGTGCCCAGTCGCTCTGGCTGCCACCGATACTGTACATCTTCTCGCCGTTGTCCATTTCATGGATATTATCAAACATGAAGATATTCTTTTGAGCATTCAGGTAATCATAGTTGTTCCACTGGGCGGAAGAACCTGCCATCACACCTACACGATGTTTTTGGGCGAAAGTATGGTCGAATACAAAATAATTATCCCACAGGTAGGTAAATGATTTGTTGTCACTCTTATAGCGGGAAGATTCTTCTACCGGATTCGGTTTCCAGTCGTAAGCCGGAGTAAAGTTGTCGACAAACCAGAATTTGGCATCATAACCAAAGGTACTTTTCAACTTCAACCATTTGGTAAAGGCAATCTCTCCGGTGATGTTTGCCAGAAAGTTATATCCTTTCGTCTCGTTCGTCATCATATACAGCGTACCGATCGGGTTGCGGATACTTCCATACCATTGCGCTTCCTGTCCGGGACCGCTCCAGCTACCGTCTTCATTCTTCACCGGCTGGGTGGGGAGTGCTTTCATCGCATCTCCGATGCTATAGCTTCCTCCTTCTTTCACGTCCGTACTGAATGTCAGGTTAGTAGTGAACTTCAACCATTTATTGACCTGAGCATCACTATTTGCCTGAAAGTTGAAACGACGGTAATTAACGCTTTCTACGATACCGGACTGATCGAGGAAACCGCCGGATACATAGTAATGTGCCTTTTCCGTACCACCGGAATAGCTAACCGAATAGCTTTGTTTCACTCCCGTACGTAACATCTCATCCAGCCAGTTCGTTCCTGTTCCCAATAAAGAAGGGTCTGCCCAATAAGGGTTTGTATTATCATCATTATTAGACAGCATATCATTGCTCAAGGCGGCATATTGCGCAGCATTCAGCATATCGGGCACTTTAGTAGCGTTCTGAATAGCCCAGTTTGCGTTTACCGTTACTTTTCCGGCACCTTCGGCACCACGTTTGCTGGTAATCATCACCACACCGTTGGCACCACGCGAACCATAGATAGCTGTTGCCGAAGCATCTTTCAATACGTCTACCCGTTCCACATCAGCCATATTCAAGGAAGACAATCCCAAGTCGGTAGGAATTCCGTCAATGACAATCAGCGGGTTACTGTTATTGATCGTACCCAAACCGCGGATTTTAATGGTGACATTATCACCCGGCTTACCGGCATCGATAATCTGCACGCCGGATACTTTTCCCTGCATTGCCTGACCGATATTAGCTACCGGAGAGTCTTTGATGTCCTTCACTCCGACAGAAGATACGGCACCAGTCAAATCGCTCTTTTTCATTGTTCCGTAACCTACTACAACAACTTCGTCCAATACTTCCGTATCTTCCTGCAAGGTTACTTTCAACGAGTTTTTCCCGTTCACCGGAACAGTCTGCGTTTTATAGCCGACAAAAGAGATAGTCAGCGTGCTGTTAGCCGGAACGCTTAATGAGAAATTACCGTCTACATCGGTTATCGTACCATTCGTTGTACGTCCTTCCACCACACTGGCACCGATCACCGGTTCACCTGTGGCATCTACTACATGTCCTTTTATTGAAATCTGTTGTGCGAATGCACTAAGAGATAGGAACAAGCCCCACATTATTAATAAGAGGCGGCGTTCAAGGCCTTTCGACTTCATACTCTGTTTCATGTACATTAATTTAAAGTTAATATTAGGGTTACTTTTGTTTTCGTTCTCTGTGTCATTGCTGAAATGACCGTGAAACAAAAGTATCCACATTTCATACTGCTTCTTTGAGCAGATAGCAAAAATATAGTGATTTACACAGTATCTCACAGCATAAACCACTAAATATAAGAACGTTATAAAATAGAAGTCAGACTAAAAAAGTAGTGGTTTTCTTATTCTTCCACCTTCCCTATTTGCATTACTTTAGTCTCAAATTCATCTCTTTCTCCCAAAGCTTTGTTACGGACACGGGTCCGGTAATTATAAATGGTAGTCACGGAATAACGGAGGAATTGCGCTATCTTGGTACTGTCCGTAATCCCCAGCCGGATAAGGGCAAAGATACGGAGTTCGGTGTTCAACAGTTCTCCCGGTTTGGGTTGCATGGGTTCGGTAAGCAGCGCATTAAATTCCTCCACAAAATTGGGGAAGAGTTGCAGGAAAGTCATGTCGAAGTTTGCATAAAACTCTTTCAGTTCTTCGTCAAGGAATTGAGAAGATTTAATGGCTTTATATAGTTCTTCCACTCTTCCGGCAGCGGCAATTTTATTCAGGGAACGACGGTATAAATCCATCTTGTCGAGATAAGTGGAGCATTGGTCCATATATCGGCCGATATATTCCTCCTTGATATAGTTGGCTTCCGAAAGCGTATGGTTCATCTCTTTCAGTTGCGAGTTGGAGTCGTGAAGTTCTTCGTTCAGTTCTTGCAACAACGTATTGGTATCGACCACTTCGCGACGTGCGGCAGCAACCTTTTTCATCTGCTTGTAAACGAAGAAAATGGCAACCAACAAAAATACGGAAAGCAAACTGATACAAATCAATGAGACTTTCATCTCCTGCTGCTGCCGTTTGGTTTTCAATTGGTAGGCCTGGTCAATGATAGGAAAGACTTGCGAGATTTCTAACGTACGAAGGCGGGCATTACAAAGAGTGGCATCCTCTAAGGAGCATTTCAGGTAATTGTAGGCACGGTCAATATCCCCTTCATCGTAGACAAGGGAAGCGAGTTTGCGCAAAGATACATATTCCTTTACTGCCGATTTCAGGTCGGCAATAGCCGAAAGGGCCAGGTAATGTTTTTGCCCCTGCTTGTCGCCTTTCAACCGGTAACCCTCGGAGAGAGTATAAGTAAGCATTGCTTTTGAATGGTCATCCAAAGAAGGTTTGTTGTAATATTCCATCAGCATACGGATGGCTTCATCGTATTGAGCATGTACGATACACTTATCCGCCATCACCAATACGTGCCCCAAAGAGTCGGAAGCGTTGACCTGCAGAAGAGAGTCACGATACAGATCCGTCATTCGATAATACTCTTTCTTGACTTTCTCCGTAACGGCATAATCTCCCATCAATCCGTAAATAGTGCGATACAGATGATAATAGTAACCATAGAGATAATCGGGCAACGTTTTCTTATTAATCTGCCCCAATAGTTCCAACGCTTCTTTATACATTCCGGTAGTTCCCATCACTTCCGCCATATTCATGGCAGCATCATCCAGGTAATCCAGTTTATCCATGCGATGCGCCAGTTCCTCTTTCCGTTGAGCATAGACAAAAGACGAATCCAGATTATAAGCCCGGTATTCATCGAAAAGACGTCCGCAAAAACCATATCGTTGTTCATCGGAAGTAGCCTCCGCCAACAATTTCTTCAGGTCAGCGATACGCGCCTCCTTTTCCGCTCCATAGGTCTGACGGTTTTTAATGATACCATCAATCTCACGAAGTAACGCATCGGTACTCTTATTATCTTTTGCATAAAGCAGACCGGAAAGGACGATTGTCACAAAAATCAGAATCACTTTTTTCATAGTGCCGTATGTATTATGATTGCAAAGATAAAAGTCTTTCAGAAACTTCCGGCTTTCAGGAGAAAATTATTGCAGGCAGAAAAACAATGTTTATTAAAAAGAGGAGGTAAATCGGATTTATTATAAACATAATTATTATATTTGTAATAATTGTATTTATAATAATCAGTATGGCAATCGTTAATAACCCTTTTATCGTAGGCGGATACCTATCTCCCCATTACTTTTGTGACCGCGAAGTGGAAACAGAACAGTTGATACGTAACATAACCAATGGAAGAAATGTCGTTATCATTTCTGTGCGTCGCATGGGAAAGACAGGTCTGATTCGTCATTGCTTTTATCAGGATGAGATTAAAGAGCATTACTATACATTCTTCATTGATATTTATGCGACAGCCAGCCTTAGGGAATTTGTATTCGCTTTGGGAAAAGAGATTTTCGAGAAGCTCAAACCCAAAGGAATGAAGTTCATCGAACGTTTCTTCTCCGTCATTTCCTCACTGCGCGCAGGTTTTAAACTGGATTCTGTTACGGGAGAACCCACCTTTGATATTGGATTAGGAGACATTCATACTGCAGAAACAACACTGGATGAAATCTTCGCTTATTTAGAACAGGCTGATAAACCTTGTATCGTAGCCATCGACGAATTTCAGCAAATAGGCAATTACACAGAGAAGAATGTAGAAGCCATATTGAGAACTAAAGTCCAGCATTGCCAAAATGCTCGTTTCATCTTTGCCGGAAGCCAGAAACACATTATGATGAATATGTTCAACAGCCCGGCCCGACCTTTTTATCAAAGTGTCAATATGATGCAACTAAAGAGCATTCCGCTTACGGCATACAGGGCATTTGTTGAAAGGCTTTTCCTTGAAAATAAGAAACGTATTGAAGAAGAACTGATAGACGAAGTATATAATTTCTTTGAAGGACATACCTGGTATGTACAACTCATGTTTAATGAATTATATATACTGACCGGAAAAGGGGAAGTGTGTGATCGTTCCCTCCAAAGTATTGCCCTGACCAATATCCTGCAGATGCAGGACTTCACATATCAGGAGATTTTCTCCCGCCTTCCGGAAAAACAGAAAGAAGTACTGATTGCTATCGGAAAAGAACAAAAAGCAACCGGAGTCACTTCAGGAAAATTTATAAAAAAATACAAGCTAAGTACTCCGAGTTCCGTACAAGCTGCACTCAAGGGATTACTGGAAAAGAATCTAGTCTCGCAGGAACAAAATCACTATGAAATAGCTGATAAACTGTTGGGAGTCTGGTTACAAAAGAATTACTAGACTATAAATCCTAGAAATGAATAGTTAAGAATAAGGTTTCATTCATTTTTGGTACGGTTATTAGCAAAGCATCTCCATTATCAACATTATTTGGCTAATGACATAAAAACGCAAGAGAGTTTATATTCATCACTCTGGTGCGTCAACATCCCCAACTTTCTTTCCCTTTCTTTGTTCTTTCTGCGGGAATATGCTACTTTTGCATTATCTCATAAATATGAGAACTAAAGAAAGGAACAAATTATGGAAGAAGTAAAAAGAATCCCTTACGGAGTTTCCAACTTTGTGGAAGTGGTGGAACAGAATCAATATTACGTAGATAAGACTATGTATCTGCCGTTGTTGGAAAAACAACCTAGTAATTTGTTCTTTATCCGCCCCCGCCGTTTCGGCAAGAGCATCTTTCTGAGTATGCTCCGAACTTATTATGACATCGCTCAAAAAGAAAAGTTCGAAAAACGTTTCAGCAATTTATGGATAGGCAGTCGTCCTACACAGTTGCAAGGGACTTTCCAAATACTCTTTCTTGATTTCTCCAGAGTGGGAGGGCTTGACAGAACGCTTGCCGAAAACTTTGATGATTACTGTTGCGGCGGACTGGATGATTTTGCTTCTATCTATGAACCCTATTATTATCCCGGCTTTGAAGAGGAAATGAAAGCCCAATACGGCACTACCAACAAACTGAATTTCCTCGATCGCAAGGCACGCAACAACGGCTCCAAGCTTTATCTGATAGTGGATGAATATGATAATTTCACGAATGTGGTGCTAAACGAGCAAGGCGACAAAGTCTATCACGCCCTAACCCATGCCAGTGGCTTCTACCGCGAAATCTTCAAGAAGTTCAAAGGCATGTTCGAACGCATCTTCATGACCGGAGTCAGCCCCGTAACGCTGGACGACCTGACTAGCGGATTCAATATCGGCTGGAATATCAGCACCGATCATCAGTTTAATATGATGTTGGGATTCAGCGAGACCGATGTACGCGAGATGATCCAATACTATAAGGATGCCGGGCAGTTGCCGGGCAATACGAACATAGATGCGATGATAGAGGAAATGCGACCGTGGTATGACAATTATTGTTTTGCCGAAGAAAGCTTGGAGCGTGACCCGAAGATGTTCAACTGTGACATGGTGTTCTATTATCTGCGTCATTATATGACTTTGGGCAAATCCCCCAAAGAAATGATAGACCCCAATACCCGCACGGACTATAATAAGATGAAAAAACTTATCCGGCTGGACAAGTTGGACGGTAACCGCAAAGGAGTGTTACGTAAAATCACCGAAGATGGGCAGATTGTCACCACGTTGACAACTACCTTTCCCGCTACCGATATTACCAAACCTGAGATTTTCCCCAGTCTGCTTTTTTATTATGGTATGCTTACCATTACTGCCACTCGCGGCAACTATCTGGTGTTAAGTATTCCCAATAATAACGTGCGTAAACAGTATTACGAATTCTTGTTGGAAGAATATCAGGACAATCGACATATTAATCTGAACGACCTTGGCCTGATGTATTACGAAATGGCTTACGACGGCCATTGGCGTGAAACGCTGGAATTTATCGCCCATGCCTACAAGGAAAACTCTTCCGTGCGCAACGCTATTGAGGGAGAGCGCAACCTGCAAGGCTTCTTTACTGCTTACCTGAGTACGAATGCATATTACCTGATAGCCCCGGAAGTAGAATTGAACCACGGTTATTGTGATCTGTTCCTAATGCCCGACCTGATACGCTATGACGTGAAGCACAGTTATATCATCGAACTAAAATATCTCTCTGTCAAAGACTCGGAAGCGAAAGCCGAAGCCCAATGGAAAGAAGCTGTAGAGCAGATAAAAGGTTATGCTGCCGGTCCCAAGGTACGCAGGATGATATACGACACCGAGTTGCATTGCATCGTCATGCAGTTTCGCGGATGGGAGTTGGAACGGATGGAAGAAGTCAGATAGAAACTCTGCCTGATATAATTATTCTGAATACACAAATTTTCATTTCTCATAGTGTCTTTCCAGTCAACCTATAACAAGAATAAAAAAACAACTAGTCAACCATTATCAGGGAAGTACATATTCTTTTTGTCCCATATATTGTGGGAAAGTATTCCCTACTGACTGGGAAAAGATTCCCTCATTTTGTGGGAACAAATTCCCATAATATGAGGGAATACTTTCCCACAATATATGGGACGATCGGAACTAGTTTATCTCCAACTAGAAAAAGGAAGAAGACAGTATCTTGACTATGAGAAATACCTTGAAATACTATGAGAACAAGGTGAATTTTAAGCTAAAATAGAGGGTACATTATGAGAAATACCATATTAGAAAGTATTTCTCATAAGCTACTTATTTGATTCTTTGTTGTTTATCAGTCATCAATGAGAATATGAGAAATAAAAATGAAAAATCGTTTGCAGAGCTTGCTGAATTTTTAATTGATGTACTCATGACTGCACCGTTCTTAGTTAAATGGAAATTTAGGGGCGCTATGCCCCTAAATTTCCATGTTGGAGTTGGCATTTGCCTCATTTCCAGACCTTTGTAAACCAATTCAATTTTATTCTTTTGATTCTCATACACCACTTTTTTAACCGGCATTTATAACAGTTGAACTGTCCTAATTCAAGTTCTATTTCTAAATCCCGTACCCGTTCGTTTTGTTCCATCCACATGCCCCGTAACGCATCCCGCTGTGATTTGGCTTCCCTATACATTTCAAGCTCTTTGTCGCGTGCCCCTAAGAGGAAAGCATATATCAAGCACGTCTCGGATTTACTGATACAGAATTGTTCCAATGCTTTCACATATTCCGGATCAATACCTTTCTCCCTGGTTTTCAGGAATCCACGGAGACTTTCATCGTTTACAACCGTTTTGTAATCCTTGAAATATGACATGATTACCCGCATATCCACCCAAAGTTGGATATATTCTTTTTTAAGATTGTATTTCTTAGCCGCTTCTTCTACGCTAATCCATTCTGACATAATGTTCGTTTTTTTATGTGTGATACAATGAAAGAGGGATACTCTTTTTATTATATTAGTGCAGCGGGCATCTACGCTTTCTGCAGTCCGGTGGGCGGGGATTGGTTAGGTTATATTGGGGTATTATGAATAAACCGACCGGATACAAGAAAGGCGTAGATGCTGTTGCACCATTATCCGTCTATGAGGCTTAGCAACACCCTTCGGAAGATAATGATAACAACAGACACCCACGCCAATCGTTTATATATAACACATTCCTGACGGATATGTTGATATACACCGTTCGCGTGGAGTATCTGCTGAATCACCTCTCTCCTTTAAAACTGCTAATTTTCATAGACGAGAGATAATACGCTTTTACTCTAATAAGAAATAAAACCACTTTCCACCAGTTCCATCACGCTGATGGGCAGAAAGCGTGTGACAAAGATAAATGATTTATTTGGAATATATTGGAAATAAGGCAATAAATAATACAAAGGTACGTACCTTACAATAGAAACAGACAAAAGAAAAACAAGTCTGTTAATAAGCCCTCAACCCATAATCAAACCTCATCTTCTTGCTATCTTTCACTTCAATTCTCAACAAATTACTTCCTTTTCGCAAGTAACGGCTGTAATCGCTGATATTATATTGATTATATTGCCTGGTCTGCTTTGCCTCCTGCGCAAAGACTTCCACTCCATTCAGCCATACTTTGGCTTCTCCGGCAACATTCAGCCATAAAGACAGATGATTGAAATCCTTATCCACCTTAAAAGTAGCTTCTGATACTACCGTAGAACGAGGGGGACACTCGAAAGGCAAAGAAGTCATTTTCAACTCCTGACCGTTCAGACTGACAAGGCGGGTATTCTTGCTTCCGTTCTGACTGTCTGCAATCAAAGTAACAGCTTTCGCAGGGGTGATTTCATACAAACGGTTGTGCATCAGGTGTAACAAGCCTTCCGGTATTTTAGTTACTTTCCGGTCGTAAGTAATCAGGCCGTTCACTTCTCCTTCCACATCAGTGGTTTGTGTATAGACTGCCGCACTCAATCCTTGGGCAATCAGCGTTTCCAAATCATATACCAGACGGCCGTAACTATCAATCAGAGCCATTGCTCCGTCTATATTCTTATACCCCCAGTTCCTCATATTCGGATTCCAGATATGTTCCTTGATCGCCCAGCCATAGCCGCCGAATTCTCCCAGTACGGAAATGCGGTTGCCGTTGTTCTCCGGCAGAATCATGGAAGTGACAGGATAATTATGTACGTCGTACATATCGCCTACGCCTCTGTCCGTCCAGCCGGTCACTCCGTTTATCAGGCGTGTATCGTCGTATTTTATCACTTTATTTACGATTTCCACCGTGTTATGCTGTCCCCATCCTTCATTGAAAACCACCCAGGTAGTGATACAGGGATAGAAACGGAGACGGTCGATCATCTCGAACATTTCTTTTTGCCATTGGCGGGTGTGTTCTTCGGGAGCGTTCCAATCAGTAGTAGCCAACGGATTGACGTGTTCCTCCTTCTTCCTTGACGTAGCAAAACCGGAAACCATGTCTTGCCACATCATCAATCCCAGAGAATCGGCGTAATAATAATATTGCTCCGGTTCTACTTTGATATGTTTACGGATCATATTGAATCCCATCTTCTTCAACTGCACCATGTCCCACAGCATCGCTTCCTCGGAAGGAGGAGTCAACAATCCGTCGGGCCACCAGCCTTGATCGAGCGGACCGTATTGGAAGATGGGTTGGTTATTCAGGCAAATACGGTTATATCCGCACTCATCTTTACGGACATCTACTTTTCTCAAGGCAAAGTAACTCTTTACCCGGTCTAAAACACGTCCTCCATTGGACAAGACAATATTCAAATGATACAGTTTCGGAGATTCGGGAGACCATAAGACAGCGTTCGGAACGTCTATCTCTATCGCATTAGTCAACTTCTGTTCCACCGTCTTGATTACTTTGCCATCATCCAACACTTCTATTTTCACTTCTTCATTGCCTTTGGCTCCGATTATATCGAAAGCCAGCTTCACGGATTTTCTTTCAATATCAGTGGAAGGAAGTACCTGACGGATATAGGTTTTATTCACCGCTTCCAGCCACACAGTTTGCCAAATGCCCGATACAGGCGTGTACCAGATACCTTCCTGGTTAAGTTGCTGTTTCCCTCGGGAGATAGATTCCGTGTCCGTCGGGTCGGTGACGGCTACTTCAATGCTTTGAGGACCACTCTTCTTCAGGTATTTAGTAATATCGAACGAGAACGGGTTGTTTCCTCCTTTATGCGTACCGACCAACCGGTTATTCACCCATACTTGACATTCATAATCCACTGCTCCGAAATGCAGAATAGCAGATTTATTCTTCCAGGAAGGATCTAAGGAGAACTCACGTTGATACCATAGTTTATCCGTAGGAAGAAATGTTTTCTGCACTCCGGACAGAGATGATTCAATCGCAAACGGGACCAAGATTTCCCCTTCAAAGGAAACATTCTTCCGGGACGTGTTCTGATCCGTTACGGCATACTTCCACAATCCGTTCAGATTGATCCATTCTGCCCGTTGCAACTGTGGTCTAGGATAACTTTGCCACACATTTTCCGGCGTCACCTGTTCAGCCCATACTGTTTTAATTTTATCTCCTTTAGGCTCCCATGCATGGGTAAACACCTGCGACATGGCTCCTAAAGCCAGAGTTAGTAAGATTCTCTTATCCATAAGCATTAGCGGGTTTTATATTCTTTAAAATCTTTCCGTCGATTCTTATTGTAGGTATTCCACATTTTCTGGAAATACAGTACATCACTCTTGTCCGCCCATTCGAAATAGGCTGTTTCCAATTCTTTTGCCATTTCAGGATATTTACCGATCAGGTTGTGCTGTTCGGTACGGTCTTCCTTGATGTTGTACAATTCCCATTCATCTCCCTTGAAGTTGGCGGAAACCAGCTTCCAGTCACCTTTACGCACCATGCGGTTGCCTTCATGCTCGGCATAAATATATCTTTCGGGCATCTTCTTTCCTTTCACAATCGGAAGGATAGACTGACCTGCCGTAGGCAGAATCGCTCTTCCCTGATATTCTTTCGGATAAGTGGCTCCTGCCAGTTCCACACAGGTAGACATGATATCGGAGAATTGTGCAGGCTGATGATTCAGTCCGCCTTTGTTCTTCACATGATTACCCCAGGAAATGATACACGGAGTGGAAATACCTCCTTCGTGTGCATAATGTTTATAGAGCGTGAACGGCGTGCAGCAGACATTTGCCCAGCCTGTACCGTAATGATGATAGGTTCCGGGCAAACCCATTTGGTCGAGTTCTTCTCCGGTATGGGTATGGTATTCGACTCCGGTCTGTTTGTCGAAACCGAATTCGTGCCATTCGGCACAAGCTCCGTTATCGGACATAAACATGATAAACGTATTGTCCAACTCACCGTTCTTCTTTAATTCATCTACCACCCGGCCGATGTTCGCGTCCATCACATCTACCATAGCGGCAAAAATGGACATACGCCGTGCGAGGTCGGTCTGCTGATCTTTCGTCAATGAGTCCCATGCCGGTAACGGATGCGTTTCATCTTCAAACAGACTTTCGGGAACCACGCCGCGCGGACTAAGTGCCGGTTTGCCTTGCATGAGTTTCAGGTCAACAATCCGTTTCCAGCGGGCGTCACGAATCTTGTCCCATCCCTGCATATAGAGAGACATATATTTATCGGTCACTTCTTTCGGTGCGTGCAAAGGGAAATGGGGAGCGTTATAAGCCAGATACAGGAACAACGGTTTCTTCTCCTGATGTGCCTGGTCGATAAAGTCAATCGCATAATCCGTTATCACATTGGTAGCGTAGAAAGTTCCTTCCTCATAGTGTCTGGGCGTACGGTCTTTCGGCAAACGGGTATATACCGCCGGATTCCAGAAAGAGTTGAATCCGCCCAACAAACCGTAATACTCCTGGAAACCACGAAGAATAGGATTCGACTTATTCCCCAAATGCCACTTTCCCGACATAGCCGTAAAATATCCGGCATCTTTCAGGACTTCTGCAATCGTGACGTTGTCCGAATTGGAACGGAAACCGGAATATCCTTTCGGCCAGGCAGGATGACTGCCGTCCATGTGTCCCAATCCCGTCTGATGCGGATAAAGTCCCGTCAACAGGTTGGCACGCGACGGGCAACTACGGGCACTGTTGTACATCTGCGTCATACGGACGCCATTCTTTGCCAGTTTATCCAGTACCGGTGTATGAATCTCACCACCGAAACAGCCGAGATCGGAGAAGCCCAAATCGTCTGCCAGTATGATAATAATATTCGGCTTGTCCTGCGCATACGTCATCGGGACCAGAGCCAGGCTGCCTGCTATCAATAAAGAAGTTTTCATTTGGTATTATAATTAAAGTTGGGTTTGAATTTACCATTCTCATAGATCATCGGAATTAATCCGGGACGGCACGTCACTTTATACTCTGCCGCCTGTGCCCCACGCGGATTGAAGAACATGGTAGCCCACCAGTTTCCATCCTTATCCTGGAAAAGATTGTTGTGTCCTCCTCCCGTGATGGCATTGTAGCGTTCGCTATAGGGACCATACACATTATCGGCGGTCGAGATGATGCAGTCGTAACTATAACGTGTCTTCGGTGAGGTTACTCCCTTTTTCTCAATATAGGTATCTCCCTCCGACGTACGGTGCGACCATATAGCTTGTACGAGGTGATATTTGTTATCGTATTTGAAGATAAACGCTCCTTCAATATATGGTTCCGGATTATATTTTTTCTCTTTCAATGTTTTCAGTTCCTCGGCAAATCCGCTCATATCCGGTTTCATACGGGCGATATAATGGTTGTGCCCGACAAAGTAGACAGTGCCGTCCGTATCTTCGAACAAACTTCCGTCGATGTTCGGGAAGATAGCTTTATCTTTATTACCTTCGATATTCTCGTACGGTCCTTCCGGCTTTCCGGTCTTGCTCCGCAAAATGAAAGAACCTCTCCCACCTGCCGACTCATTCATGCAGGCAACGATAAACCAGTTCTTCACACTTTTGATATAATGCATTTCCGGAGCCCATACAGCATGGAAACGGTTGTCCATCGGATCACCGTTGATAGATTTCTTCTGATATTTCTCTCCTGCTTTATATACTTTCGGCTTCTTTTGCCAGGTTCCGTCTTTTTCCATCGACCATATTTGTCCTCTGGCTTCCCAAGACTTCATATCTTTGGAACGCCACAGGTACAGACCGTCGTTCCAGTCCCAGCAATGCCTCTGTCCCGGAAAGTAACGATCAGGGGTAGAGGTCGTTCCTGTGATATAATAATAACCGTCGGGCCCCAGCGTAGCCCAAGTGTCCCTCATCCAATAATCAAATGCCGGCTTTACAGATGTCGGAACACGTAGTTCCGGAGCGTTTGTATCTGCCGTTCCATATAACTGTGCTGATGCTGTAGAGATGGAAATAAATCCTGTAAACAAGATCAATCCTAATCGCAAAATCAATTTCATATATTTCTGTTTTATGTTTACGGATACAAAAATAGGCCGTTGCGGGGCAGACTTCATGGAATCATGTTTTTAATATCCGTAGGTATGTACAATCTTCTTATTTTTTAGTGTTCCGGGTGGAGATAATTAAATGGATTCTGTTTAAAATGGTAACGTCTTTGCGGGAGAGGCAACGGGTCCTGCAAACGCAACTCCCATGCCAGTAAACGGGTCAGAAGTTCTGTTTGAATTTCGCTGTATTTCTTCTCGCCAAACAGATTATGAATTTCCGAAGGATCTTTCTTTAAATTATAAAGTTCTCCGTTACCATAATGATTCATGACCAGTTTCCAGTCATCCTTTCTTATCATGCGTGAGGTACCGCTTTGCGTCCAGGTGTTCAGTTCGTCGAAGTGGGCTATTTTGCCGGAAGTCAATGCTCCTTCCTGTTCAAAAGTCAAGGAGGCATCCAGTCCAACATCAGCTCCTCCGAAGCCTTGTTGTACGACCATGCTAGAGAATTCTTCTTTAGGGTAAGCTTTTCCGGTCAGCATCGGCCACAAGCTACGGCCCTGAACTCCTGCCGGTATTTCGGCACCGATGGCAGAGCAGAAGGTGGGGAAAAGGTCGGCTATCGATACGTGGCTATCCATAGGGGCAGGCTGGTTCTTAATGTGATATCCTGCCCATACCATCGGGATACGTGCGAGGCTTTCGGAAAGTCCGGCTCCTTTACGAATCAATCCGTATTCCCCCCAGTAGTCACCGTGGTCGGAAAGTACGACAAAGAGGGTGTTTTCATATTGTCCGCTGGCTTTCAATGATTCGATCAGTCTCTTGATCTGATCGTCTATCAACCGGATCATTCCGATATAGTTGGCACGGATTCGAGGCAAGTCTTGTTCCAGGTTCGGGCAGGACGCGTCTTCCAGTTGCGCCAAAATACGGTATTTCTCTCCTTTCTTTGCCAAATCTTTGCGGGAGGTCTTTAAGACGGGAAGCTTATCGGGGGAGAACATGGAGTAATAGGGTTCACATACCTGATAAGGGTTGTGAGGTTCCGGAAAAGAAACCCATACGAAGAAAGGATTTTCTTTCTGCTGCTTAATCCATGCCAGTGCTTCGTTCACGATTTTGGTGGGATGCTGTTCTTCCAGCGAGATGGGAGATGGCTCCAACCATTGCCCCCTGGCTTGCTGATTCAGGAAACGGGCAGTCTCCTTCTCTGCGGGAGTCGTCTTTTTGTGCTTTCCCCAGTGTCCGTATTCAGACCAGAAATCAAGGTCGGCAGGTTTCAGGTAAGCGTGATTCTTGCCGACCAATGCTGTTTTATATCCGTTTTCTTTCAATACGCCCACTAAGTCCTGTTGATAGGAAATGTCAGGAATATTATGATTCGTGCGTACGTGAGTGGCGGAAGGAAAACGCCCGGTGAACATGGAACAACGTGCCGGAGAGCTGGCTGGCATCACAGTGTATGCCTTATTGAACCATACATTCTCTTGCGCCAACCGGTCGACAAAGGGAGTCACTTCCAGCGGAAAACCTTCCCTGCCGCACAAATCGGCACGCTGCTGATCGGTCATAATAACCACAATATTCGGTTTGCCGGTTTGCGCCTGGGCTGATATTGTCAAACCTTGTATGGCAAGCCCTGTGATACAAAAGATTGCTTTCATTTTATTAATTTGCTATTTGACGATTAAAAAACTGTCATGACTTATATCTCGGAATAGTAAATGATAATTTTGCGGAGTGCCCTGAAAGGGCTTAATTATATAGCGTAGGGGAACGCCCTACGTAAAAACGACAATCTGAATTTGCGCCCTGAAAGGGCATAATTGTATACAGTTCCGCCCTTTCAGGTCTTGTGGCTGGTGTGTCTTTTTCGTAGGGCGTTGCCCTACGCTATGTAATTAAGCCCTTTCAGGGCACCCCAATAAATATATAATTGTAAGGCTTTCAGCCTAACTGCTAAATTCCCATTTATCATTTCAATTTAAAACGGTATACAACCATGGAAGCGGCCTCCAGTTCGAGCGGTTGATTCAGGTCCAGTCCGACTTCCGTCTCTACCGGTTGGACTTCATTCGGGGTAAACGGGGTGTTTTCTTTTCCCGGAACCAGTACCAGGCTTGTTTTATGTGCCTTGACGGGACGTTTGAAGCCGGAAACTTCCGGTTGTAGAATGACTTTTTTATCCTGCAGGTTTATCAGTTTCAGGATATATTGTTTGCTGGCCGTATCATATCCCATCGTAACAAAGATGTTCTGCAAACCTTCTATATCCTTGATCGCTGCATCCAGACACACGTCAAACGTGTTATCCCTGAACATCTTTGCCAGGTAGAAGAAGGAAGTCTTTACGCTACTGTCTACTCCATTAATCAACATCGGCAGGAAGATACGGTGTTCCAGAAAGTCCCAATGCCTCATCACCGGACGTTCGGCAAACAAAGGATTCAGATCGCCGTTGCGTTCTATTGACATACGGATGGCTCCGGTAGCCAGCAGGTTATAAGGATATTTTCCGCTAATACCCAATTCGCCGATAAATAGATCGGCAACACCCCGTTTGTAGTTATCAAAACGATAATGCTGTTCGCAAGCCCATTCGATTGAGTTATAATAATGCTCATCGAACACTTTTACATTCTTCGGGTTGACAAAATTGGGAATATCTTTCCGTTTGTCGTCATTCTCTCTTCCGACTACACGGATGACACTATTGGCTATATAAACCAAGTCGGGGTATTTGGCGGACAACGCCTGATAGATTTTTTCATAACGTTCCCAATACACAGGTCCGAAATCTTCATTTCCAATCTCGATATATTTTAGCGGGAAAGGAGCAGGATGACCGTTCTTTGCCCGTTCGGCTCCCCATTTCGTAGTTGTATCACCAATAGCATACTCGATGGCATCCAACGCATCCTGGATATAAGCGTCCAGATCGACATCAATGTGTCTGAAATTCCACTGTGGACTTTGCTTCACCCAACCGCTGCAAATCATACCCGTAGGCATCACATACATCGCATCGGCTCCCACATATTCGCACAATTCATAAAACTCATGATAACCGATTCCGTCGGTACGGTAATAAGGCGCCCATTTGCTCCACTGTCCCGGACGATTTTCAATCGGTCCGAGCGTCTTTTTCCAGTGATACATCGTTTCTTCATTGACTCCGTGCACGATGCACCCGCCCGGAAAACGAATAAAGCTGGGAGAAAACTCTTTCAGGTTCTGAACAATGTCTTTACGAAATACGGATTTCCCATCGTTCCAGGTATCGGACGGGAACAGGGAAACGACATCTATCTGAAATTGTCCTTTCGACATCGGTTGTATGGCAAACATTCCACGCCGGACGTTCTTTTCCGGTTTCAGTTCACCGGTATATTTTGTCCAGTCCCGATTCCCTACATTCACTTCGATCACATTGCTCACCCGCTGTCCCCATTCGTCAACCAGAAATACACGTAACGGAGCGGAATAATTCCTGTTCTTCAAAAACAAGGAAAGACGGTAAGACGTATCTGTCTTCAGGTTCATTCCATAATATCCACGGTTGAGAATCAGGGCATCCGAATGGTTCGCAATATCTTCCGTGACATTAACCAGCATCGAATACTTATTTTCCCCGCTCATCGGATTTTCATCCGTGCGACTGATAAATACAGGAGTATATGATAACGGATAAGTCGTCCATCCAATCAGCGGATCGGCCTGAAACACTTTTTTCTCTTTAACGCGGGGAGCCGGAACATTTTCATAAAGACCGTTCTTTACTGATAATCCGGCAGGCGGTGTAGCTTCTTCAAACGAACGGTTACGTATCAGTTCGGCGTGCAAGGCACCCTCGCCCATCATTCCTATTTCCTCATAATGGAAACCGTACTTTACGGGAGCCACTTTGTGGGTTTTCGATTTATTGATATACAACGTTCCATCGGAGGAAGACGGAGAGGAACTATTCCCATATACCAGAGGTAATGTGAAAAACAGACCGATACCAAACGTAAAGGATTTGAATGTCGAATGATTCATAGCATTTGTTTTTAGAGTTTCACATTGCAAATGTGGTCTTTTCTATCCAAGAAAAACAGAAAAATAATGCTTAATACCTGCAATCATGTATAAAAATCTGTAGCGAAGCGGCAAACTGAACATGAGTGCTGCCCGTTTGAACAATTCTACGACCGTTCAAAACAAAAAAAGACGTATCTTTAGGTCGTGAAAATCAATCAGAAAAGCCATGAGAACCACCTTACTTAAATTCGTACTCTTATTTAGTCTCGTGCTCTTAAATACAAGCTTGTCGACGGGACAGATTCAATATAATAATATACGCTTCAAACAGCTAAGTATAGCTGAAGGACTCCCGCATAATACGATCAATGCAATCACCCAGGACAACCACGGGTTCATCTGGTTTGGTACACGCAACGGATTGTGCCGATATGACGGTTATAATATCAACCTGTTCGCACATAATGAAGCCGACAGCACCTCACTCCGCCACAATTTCATCACGCGCTTATATAACGATTCGCTCCGTAACATTCTATGGATCTCTACCGATCAGGGCATCTGCAGCTATAACTACGAGACAGAAGATTTCAGTCGTTACCAGATTAAAGGGAACACTAAGGATGATGTTTGTTTCCTGAACACCAGCGATGGTATGCTTCTGGCAGCTTGTAGCAACGGACTCTATCGCTACAATGAACAAGACAGCTTGTTCGTCCCTTTTCTTCTCGATAAAGAAAAACCTCATGTGAGATACTTTGCGGAGGACGGAGACAAAACCTTATGGATAGATACCAACAAAGGACTGATGCGATACAGTCTGGAAAAGAAACAGTTCGTTTCCCTCCCGACTCTCATCCAGCCTTTTACACAACAATGCAACAATGCCGTCCTGATCTCGTCCAACCAGCTTTTATTTAATACTAACAACGATTTTTTCGTCTATCATATACAAAGCAATACGCTGTGTAATCTTTCGAAAGACCTTGAAGTGAAAGACTTCCGGTGTGCGGCAACCGACCATACGGGGAATATATGGGTAGGCACGGAGTATGGCATCTTTGTCTTCAACAAACTCTATCAACTGATTGCACACTACGAACAATCGGAACGGGATTTAAGTGCGCTGAACGATTCTCCCATTTACAGCCTTTATCAGGACAAGGCTCATAATATGTGGGTGGGAACCTATTTCGGAGGAGTCAATTATTATATATTCGGTTCCGACCAGTTCCAGATATATCCATACGGAGCCAGTTTCAATCATTTGAGCGGAAAGGCTGTCCGCCAGATTATCAATGCTCCGGACAATGGTCTGTACATCGCCACCGAAGATGGCGGATTGAACTACCTGGACAATAAGAAAGAAATCACCCGCGCCGAACGGCTTCACAAGCAAATGCAAATCTACGCCAAGAACATACATTCTTTATGGCTCGACAAAGATAACAGCCTGTGGCTCGGACTGTTCCTGAAAGGAGCTCTTCACTATATACCGCATCTAAACCGCACGGTGGACTATAATCTACTGTCGGATGAGGTTTCTTCCGGCTTCTGTATCATCGAAGACAAGAACGATCATATCTGGTACGGAGGCCCTTCCGGCTTATTCCTGATCGACAAGAAGAAAGCAAACTCCCGCCCGGAAAAGATTTCATCTCTCCGTGTCTTTAACCTGGTACAGTTTAATGACAGTATACTTTGGGCAGGAACCCGAAAAGGCAGTATATTTCAGATCAATACCCATACACTGAAAGTAACCTCGCTCCCCATCCTGCCGCATACCGATCTCTACATCACCTATATCTACCCCGATTCACATCAACGGATATGGATAGGTACAGACAACAACGGGCTTTATGTATCGGACCGCAACGGTAGCATTATCGCCTTTTACAGTAAAGAACAGTTGGGATCCAACGCCATCAAAGGTATCATTGAAGATGAGATGAGCAATGTTTGGGTAGGTACCGGAAACGGACTTTGTTGTATCAATTCCCAAACAGGAAGCATTGACCGATATACCACGGCCGACGGATTGCCCATCAACCAGTTCAACTACTCCTCCGCCTGCAAGAAGCCTGACGGAGAATTGTATTTCGGAACTATCAACGGTATGATTTCTTTCTACCCGGAACAGGTACGCTCCGTCAATCCCCGTTTCAACATTGCACTGACTGCCATTTGGAGCAACAGCGAATATATGTCGCCCAACAATGAGAAAGCATTCATCCCTTCCTCTATCTCCGAACTGACAGAGATCACCCTGACGCACGAACAAGCCCAATCCCTGCGTCTCGAATATTCCGGCCTGAATTATCAATATACCGACAACACTCAATATGCGATGAAAATGGAAGGTATCGACAAGGACTGGCAGTTTGTAGGCAACCAGCATCAGGTACGCTTCTCCAATCTGCCTTCAGGAAGATATATCTTAAAGATCAAAGCCAGCAAAGATGGTATCCACTGGGACGAAACGGGCCAAAAGGACCTTGCCATCAGAGTCCTTCCTCCTTGGTGGCTCTCACCGGGAGCATATTTAGTTTATGCACTACTCTTCCTATTAATCATTTACGCCGCATACAGATATACCAAAACGCGTATCATCCTGCTCATGCGACTGAAAACGGAGCATGAACAACGCGTCAACATAGAGAATATGAATCAACAGAAGATCAATTTCTTCACTTACATCTCCCATGACCTGAAAACACCGCTGACCCTGATTCTATCGCCTCTGCAACGATTGATCCAGCAGCCACAAATCAGCAACAACGATAAAGAGAAACTGGAAGTCATCTACCGAAACGCCAACCGGATGAATTATCTGATTAATGAACTATTGACGTTCAGTAAAATCGAGATGAAACAGATGCGTATCAGCGTCCGGAAGGGAGACATCATGCACTTTCTGGAAGAACTGTCGCACATCTTCGACATTGTAGCCGGGGAACGAGAAATTGACTTCATCGTCAATCTGGAAGACACCGAAGAGGAAGTCTGGTTCTCGCCTTCCAAGCTGGAACGGATTCTTTATAACTTGCTCTCAAACGCATTTAAATATACCCAACCCGGCGGATACGTCAAGTTGAGTGCCAAACTAATAAAAGAAGAGAAAGAAACATTTGTGCAAATCTCCGTCAAAGACAATGGCAGGGGGATTCCTAAAGAAGCTCAGGAACAAATATTTGAAAGTTATTACCAAGTTGAGAAGCGCGACCATCGCGAGGGATTCGGACTGGGATTATCGCTTACGCGTTCGCTCATACACATGCACAAAGGAGAAATCCGGGTAGAAAGCGAAGTCAATGAGGGTTCGGACTTTATCGTTACCCTGAATGTATCGGAGGATGCTTATGGTCCCGATGAACGCTCGTCCGAGAACATCACGACCGAAGAAATACAGAAATATAACCAGCGAATCAAGGAAACCATCGAACTCATTCCCGAAAAGCTGACCAACAAAGAAAAAGATCCTGCTCGGGAATCTATTATGATTGTGGAGGACAACAAAGAAATGAATGATTATCTTGCCAGCATATTCAGTGAGAAATATGATATTATACGGGCGTATAACGGTGCGGAAGCCTGCAAGAAGATAGCCAAACAGCTGCCCAACCTCATTATATCGGATTTAATGATGCCGGTGATGGACGGCCTGGAATTCACGGAACGTGTCAAACAGGACGTAACGACCAGCCATATCCCCGTTATCCTCCTGACTGCAAAGACTGATGAAAACGATCATACGGAAGGTTATCTGCGAGGAGCCGATGCGTATATCACCAAACCTTTCAACGCCAAGAATCTGGAACTGCTGGTACAGAATATCCAAAAGAGCCGGAAACAGAGTATTGAACACTTCAAACAGGCAGAAGAACTGAACATCAAGCAAATAACCAACAACCCGCGGGATGAAATATTCATGAAAGAACTGATGGAACTGATTATGGCGAACCTCACCAAGGAAGACTTCGGAGTAACGGAAATCACAGCCCATCTCCGCATCAGCCGCAGCCTGTTGCACATGAAGCTGAAATCACTCACCGGATGCTCCATCACTCAATTCATACGGACCATCAAAATGAAAGAGGCTAAAACTCATTTACTGAATGGTATGAATGTCTCCGAAGCATCATTTGCCGTCGGTATATCAGATCCGAACTACTTTACAAAGTGTTTCAAGAAAGAATTTAATATCACTCCGACAGAGTTTCTCAAACAGTTGAAATAGAAAGCAAAAGTAACTGCTTCAGAAATTCAACCTACCCTTAGACAACGTGTCAACTATTAATAGAAAAGTTCTTTTGCTCCCTTTGCAAAGATCTCTTCCCTTCATAGTAAAGTTGTCTTTGCCCTATTTCAAACTATAAACGCAAGTTCCGTTTATATAATTGCAAGCTTTGTTTTTATAAACGGAACTTGCATTTATAAAAACAAAGCTTGCAATTATAGTTTGGAATGAAGAAAAAGGAAGTTATCCAACCGGCAAAAAGAAGTTTGGTCTATATCAAAAGGAAGTTAGCTATTAATAGCCAACAGGGCAAGTAGGTATATATTGTAAATCAACTACGCCCAACAGAAAAAGATATCGCCGGTAATTAATCTGCAACATTCACTGATGTAGCTAATTACCGGCGAGCAATAGAAATCTATAATCAACTCATACCTATTCTACCATTCCTGGAAGCGTAAATCAGCTTCCGGATTCTGACGACGAATCAGTTCCTCGTCAACCTGATAAGTGACGCCACCTTTCGTGTACTTATAAGAAAGGGTAAACTTAGGCTGTTTCCCTACAAATTCCAATGATTCGGCTGCAGGATCTAATGTGGCGGATGCATCTGTGATAGCGACGCTTCCTCCGGCTTCAATATTGACGCTTCCATCCGGATTGACTGTCAGATTCACCGACTCATTGTTTTCCAATGTGTTTCCGAAACCCGGTCTGCGTACTTTGTTTCTACCTAACGAAACAAAGTCGCGGGTCATATTCTGACTCAAATCCTTGTTACTGTATTCAGTAACCTGCTGGGTAGACAAATTGGTAACTTTTCCTTTCACAAAGTAGGTACCATGATACTGGCTGACAAATTTGACAACTACAATACTGTAATCCTTCAAATTACCATTCACATCAGTACTAATTTCATCCTGATTATGATCGACCAACCGGAAAGGGATTGCATAGTGCTTGTTCAAAGCAGCATTGTCTTCATAGAAAGCATCGGAGAAAGTCACTTTCACATCTGCGATTGCCAGGTTCGGGTTGCTGATCGTCATCTTGTTCGGATTAGCCAACTGATAATAGTTTCCCGGCATTAGTGTCAAGCCCGTACCATCCAATAAAGACGGATCGATCTCGAATGTAGCCCAATCATCGGTATGCACCTCTCTTTTACCGCCAATAGCCACTCCTACCTTTATCGACATATCTGTATCGGCTACCAGTGTCCGCAAAGGTTTTTGCGAAGCAAAGTACACAGAACTCTTATCGTAGTCCTTTTCATAATCGTCATAACAAGCAGTCATCAGAACGCTTATCAGCCCTATCCATAATATATTTAGTCTTTTCATTGTAAATAAGTATTTATATCAACAGCACGTTATTCCCAACCCTGATTATTCATTAGATTCTTATTCTTTTCCAGCTCTGCATACGGTAGCGGCATGAAATAGTTTTTCACTTCATATTTCCGTTGTTCCACTTTCTGTACTTTGAAGCTGAATGTACCATCTTCCTTGCGGGTAACGGCAACGCCCTCCACCTCTTCGTTCAACGGTAATACCCAACGACGCATATCAAAATAACGATGATTCTCGAAAGTAAATTCCAAGCGGCGTTCGTTCTGAATCAACTTTCTGAACGAGTCTTTACTTTGAGCCATTTCATCCAGATAAAGATCAAAATTGATACCCCCGGCTTGCGAACGGATTGTTTTCAATATTTCGTATGCAGAATACAGGCATCCTTCGGCTTTCACCGTCGGGTTGCCCCAAGCCTCATTAGCAGCTTCGGCAAAGTTAAGAAGAACTTCCGATTTTCGTAACAAAGGATTGTAATGAACCGAGTTTAAGGTCTGAATCGGATTCAGCATAGCCGATTTCTTGGAAACGAATTTAGCCAGATAATAACCCGTACGTGTAGCATTCTCACTAAACGAAGGAGAATCTTTTCCACCCTCGGACATATCCAACGGCTGACCGGAATCGCCAAATGTAGCACTATGATAGTAGACATTCAGTGCAAAGCGATTATCCAGTACGGCATAAAGCTGCGTCAGATCGAAATCAGGATCAGACAGATCGACACCGGAACGGACATCGGTTGCCGGATAACCATTCTTCGCATAAAAAGCCTTTACCAGATTATGAGAAGGAGTGGCACGGGCACTTCCATAATAGAATGGCGGGAAATGAAGGCCTTCCAGTAGATTACTATTAAAATATTTGCGGAAAGCATAATCGGAACTTTCGGTCTGCACATCGGCAATGGAGGAAGCTGTAACAGGAACATAAGTTCCGAAACCTTCCATGCCCAGAATCTTATTGATCTCTTTGGCTACCGCTTCCCATTTTGCCTGGTAAACCGTAGGGTTCAGTATTTCGAATTGTCCCATGCCGGTGATCTTCGTCACATCATCATCCTGCATGGCAGGGCTTGCGCTATATAAAAGCGCACGACTTTTCAGAACAGCTGCCGCCGCTTTCGTGGCACGGCCGATTTGTGTATTACCAAACTCCAGGTCATCTCCCTGATACACATTCGGCAATAACTCGATGGCATTATCCAAATCGTTGACGATAAAATCAACTGTTGCCTGATAAGTAGGACGAAGAAATTCACCGTTCTGCGCGGCCTCATCCTGCGAAATAAAATGATCTGCCAACGGAATACCCAACGCTTTTCCATTCTTCGCCTTTCCGCCGTACATCTTCAATAGCTCAAAATGCCACCATGCACGCAGGAAATACGATTCACCTTCCAGACGCAGCTTGATTTGCTTGTCCACTTCCGGGTCGGTGCGGTTGTACTGCACTTGGTCGGTCAAGCCGTTTTCGAGGAAGGAGTTTACATAGTTCAACATGTTGTACGCATTACTCCAGTTTCCGATCGGGTTGTTAAACGCTGTCATCCCACCCATATTTAATTTATAGACAGAAGAGCTGCGCAGATTAGTCACTGCATTATCGGTAGCACAATCCAGAAAGTTATTGTCAAAACAATCCGGACGGTTGGCTATGCCATTATAAGCTTTATATAGTACGCCTTGAGCAAGTTCCGGCACTCTCCAGGTATCAGAGTCTCCGATCTGCCATGTCACCTTTGTATC
Source organism: Bacteroides sp. AM16-13 (assembly GCF_003602705.1). NCBI lineage: Bacteria > Pseudomonadati > Bacteroidota > Bacteroidia > Bacteroidales > Bacteroidaceae > Bacteroides > Bacteroides sp. AM16-13. The sequence continues at coordinate 62,140 of NZ_QTLK01000019.1, read as the reverse complement.
CAATGTGTCGTCACAAGCACAAAAGAGAAACAGACCTGCTAAAACGCAACTTCCTAATATATGTTTCATATTGCCATCTATTAATTGTTCAAAATTAAAATACAAAAGAGACTCCGCCTGTAAAAGTACGCGTCACCGGGTAGTTTGTCACACCGGCATTCAGCAATTCAGGATCCAAATCTTTCACGGAAGAAAGCACAAACAAATTTGCACCACGAGCGAAAACCTTCATCTTCTTCACGACCGAACTTGGGGAGAACTGATTGAACGTGTAGCTCAATTCAACATTCTTCATACGGAAGAAGCTTGTATTCTTCAACCAGAAAGAAGAATTGCGGAAATTGTTCTCACCGGCAGTGGTTGTCAGGCGCGGATAACTTCCGGTCGGATTGTTTGCCGGATGATAACGATCTAATGCCAGTTTAGAGTATTTACCTTCTCCATTGTTCCAATAATAAGCATTTGTTGCCCAAGTGTGAACGCCCAGTTCGGAATATCCCTGAAGATACAATCCCCAGCCTTTGTAACTTACATTGAAATCGATGCCCAATGTAGTACGTGGGAATGAGTTTCCGAGTTCCTTTACGTCACGACCGTCAATGATCTTATCGCCGTTCAGGTCTTTGTAGGCGATGTCGCCTTCCTGATAATCGGCAAACGTCTGGGGGGCATGTCCGTTGATGGCTACATCTTTGCCAAATAATCCTTCGGCAACCAGTCCCATCATAGCATCGGTAGAACGCCCCACTGTATAACGGTATTCTTCACCATGTTTCACCTGGTTCCATTTCAATACTTTATTCTTAGACCATACGAAATTAGCTCCTACCGAATAAGACCAGTCGTTGATACGGTCGCTCCAAGTGAACATTCCTTCTATACCATGATTCAAGACGGAGCCCATGTTATCCTGGTAGGTAAAGTTGCCTGTATAATCCCCGTAAGAGGCATCAACAGAACCAATGATATCCGTATGTTTCTCACGGAAATAGTTTATTTCGGTATATAAGCGGTTGTTCAGGAACAGGCCTTCCACACCGATGTTCCATTCTGCTGCCTTTTCCCATTTCAGGTTCGGATTGCCTGCACGGACAAAAGTGGAATAGTAAGCCGTAGCACCGTTGTTCGTTGTTCCGAACCGGAAGCTGCCGTCTTGCGACCAGGCACGTTCATACAATAAATGTTCCGTGCTTCTGTCATAGCCCAATATACCGGCACTGGTTTTCAGTTTCAGGAAGTTCACGTATTCATTGTCTTTCAGGAAATCTTCATTGCTTAGAATCCAGGCAAGGCCGCCTGCTGCCGAGAAGAAGTATTTATCTCCCGATTTGAAACGGTTGCTTCCCATCAATGCCATGTCGGCTTCCACAGCATAGCGGCGGTCATACATATAGTTCAGACGCAATGCGTAGTTTGCATTGATGATATCCTGGGTCACTCCCTGATTGGTTGTTTTCGAGTACATATAAGTCAGGCGTGCCGATACATCGTGTTTTTGGTTGAATGTATTCTCATAACCGGCAAAAGCATTCCAACCCAATGTCTGTTGCAAGGTAGTCGACTTCCGGCTTTGTGAAGTGGCTACATCTGTTTTCTTCATCTGGGTGTACATAATTTGTTCCTCACCGGCAAAGTCACGATATGTCTTGATGGCATACGTCGGATAGACTTTGCTCAAAGAGAGTTGCAGGTAATCATAGTTGTCGAAAGAAAGGAAAGCACCGGCTTTCAATCCTTTTGTCAGCATATCAAGATCAAATTTCAAACCGATATTGGTCTGGCTGCGTGTATAACGCTCATCCGTATATCCTCCGTACATCGTTTCCGCGTATGCATTCATCGGACGAAGCAGACTTGCGCCAAACAAAGGAATTCCGTCCGAGCTGGCCAGTCCGGTTTCTTCCGGTGACATAGTCAGCGGGTATTCATTCGGACGATGCGTAGACAAGGCAGTAAATACCTGACCACAGTCCAATTGTCCCCATTTACGCATTTCCATACGTCCGGCAACGTCTGCGGATATAGTCAGGAAATCCGTTACATTAAAATCGAGGTTTCCGCGGAGAGTCAGGCGATGTAACTGCGGAGTATAGGTGACATCTTCAAATCCGCTACCTCCTACATATCCGGCAATCAGGGCATAACGCACTCTGTCGGTACCACCCGTCATATCGAACGATACTTTCCGGTAATTGGCATTTTTGTTCAATAGCTGATCGTACAAATCGACGTTCGGATACAATAGGTCATTGGCTCCTTTGGAGTTTTTATATCCTTCCAGTTGTTTCTGATTATAGTAAGGAGTCAATCCGTCATTTGCACGCGCTTCATTGTACAGATTAGCATACTGATAAGAATTCAGAAAATCAGGAGTACGCGTCATCTGTACCACACCTGCTTCGGCGGTTGCGTTATAAATGCGGCGGTTGGCCTTTCCTCTGCGGGTAGTCACCCAAAGTACGCCATTCGCAGCACGCGCCCCATAAAGAATCTTGGCAGTGGCATCTTTCAGCAACTCGATACGTTCGATTTCTTCAGGAATCAAATCCGCTGCCGGACGTTCCACACCATCGATGATAACAATAGCTGTATTCTCCGACATGCCATGCTGGCCACGGATAAATAAATCAGGCGTATTATTACCCAATCCGCTGACTGTGGAGCGAACTTGCAGACCTAACATTTTACCTTGCAGCATATTAGTCAGCGTCAAATCAGGGAACGTTCCGAACTGTCCGTTCTCCAGTACGCTCGTTGCGCCTACTTCATTCCCTTTATACGTCTTGCCACCATCGGCTCTATTCACCAACGATTCTTCGGTCAGGAACAGAGGCTCTTTCTTCAGGACAATCTTTTCAGGAACGATATTGCTGCCTGTCAGCTTATACACTTTATCTTCATATCCCAAAGCCTCCACCATGACGGTTGCGTCATTCTCGACCTTCGTCTGAAAACGTCCCTTTGCATCTGTATATAGAACGACTGCGCCTTCTCCACAAATGATAGAAACATTCTTCAACGGGTTACCTTTCTCGTCGGTAACAATAGAAACTACTTCCACCAAAGGCTTCTTCGCCGACTTTCTCTTTGATTTATTCTGTGCGAAAGTCAGGCTAGAGCCAACAATAAGGACAAATATGAGCCCTATCAGTCTTATATATCTAATCTTGTTTCTCATATACTTTTCTTTATTTATAGGTATCACCATCCGGGATTCTGTTGAAGATTATCCAAAGCCGCCACTTCATCCATCGGTAGCGGATACCAATAATTACGCTTGTTAAACGTCCGTACGGCTGTCCTCACCGGGACATACTCGTAAGTAAAGTCGGTCAACTTATAAGTGCAGGCTTTATCCTCTTTCAACTGGTTGGCCGTATAAGAATGGTTGATCGGAGTTGCTTTGACACCCATGATCGGATATTCACCCTTAAACAGGTCTTCAGCAATCATCCAACGGCGGATATCATACCAGCGGTGTCCTTCGAACATCAATTCCACACCACGTTCCCGGCGATAAGCTTCTCTAAAGTCAACTCCATCCGGCAGTTCACCGATTCCGGCTCTTACACGGATTTTATTCAAAGCCTGACGGGCCGACATCGTACAACCCGTAACGACTGCATCCGGATCACCTGTCGCTTCGTATGAAGCCTCTGCCATATCCAGATAAACTTGCGAAACACGAATGTACACAGCCACCAAACGATATAATTGGAAACCAGCTTCGCCAAACAAAGGCACACTTGCTTCCGGCCAAATGAACTTCTTACACATATATCCGGTCTGTTGAGAGCCTCTCGTAAACTGATTGGTAGAAATGAAGTTCTCGGAGTAACCGCCCGAATAAGTAGTCAGATAATAGGGAACACCCTGTAAATTCTTTCCCCATTGCTCACCGGGCACGAGGATATTATTAGTGAAACGAGGATCTCTGTCCGAGTAAGGGTCGGTAGTCTTTACCGCATCATAGCCGGAACGCGGATCAGTGATTGGATAGTAGTTGCCGTCAGCTCCCTTACGTTCGTACATATCTACCGCATTTTGTGTCGGAGCATTATAAGGAGTACCTTCGGCACCGGTCTTGTTATCGTATGGTTGTGTCAGCCATTGCGCTCTGACGAAAGCAGACCAGTTGCCATGATGCCAACGCAGGAACCATAAGTATTCCGGCTGTGCGAATTGATTGGAATTAGGCATTAATTGAATACTACGATATTCGTCGTGATTCATCAAGCGATAATATTCGTGGCTTTCAATAGCGTTGATCGCCTTTTGCGCACTACGGGCAGCTTCGGCAGCCATCTCTTTTCCATATCCTTTGTTTTCAATAGAATTCAAGTCGTTCTGCATCAAAGGGCTGGCAGCATACAGCTGTGTCATCGCTTTTAATGCCATGGCGCCTACTCTGTCAGGCCGCCCATGTTCCTCGTCAGGCCAGCTTATAGGTAAATATTCAATGGCTTTATCCAAGTCTGTCTGCATCCAAGCATTGGATTCCTGATAAGTTTTACGGGGAAAGTCAAAGTCGTCCGATGCTCCCCAAAGCTGGTCAAAGATGGGCATTCCGCCATATCGTTTGATAATCTCAAAATAGAAGTAGGCACGCAGGAAATGAGCCTGTCCCAACAGTTTTCTCCTTTGGTCGTCTGTGATGGATTTCACTTGATCGACTCCACTAATTACACGGTTCACGATACGAAGTCCGGTATAGGCACGAGCAATAGCACTTTTGTTATTCTTCCCGTCACTTTTACTTCCTATTTCGAAACGTGTACTAGCATTCTCCAGCCAATTACCTGCATTGACAAACTTCGACGGATCATTATCGCGAACGGATGCATATTCATCCGATAAATTACCTACCGTTACGTATGTATTCGAATAAGAGTTGATACCATGTGTAAAGATTAATATATCATCATTTTGAAAGATGCGGTCCATGAACCCTAACAAACTGCTATAATCTTTATAAACATCATCTTCGGAAAGTCCGTCATCAGGAGAGCGGTCCAGATAGTCCTCACAGCTTCCTACAAACAGCCCCAATAGAATGATCCATATCCAATTCAACTTATGTCTTCTCATATCAGTAAATTTAAAGTGTCTCATAATCCTAATCTAAAACCAATGTTATAACGTCTCACCACCGGATAAACATTCTGTCCCGAATGTTCGGGGTCACGGCGGGAATCACCTTTTGAGAACGTCAACAGATTGGTACCGTTGACATATACTTGCAGTTTTGTCAGACGTAGAGGCTGCAACCAACGCTTCGGAATCTGATAATTCACTTCCAGGTTCTTCAAGCGAAGATAAGCATGGTTGGTATATGTGTATGTACTGGCCACCGAATTATAACTTCTCTGAACATGAATACTGGGGCGAACCGGACCGCTTTGAATCGGAGCATCGGCTGTCCATGTATTCAACGTATTTGGTTGAGCCTTGATATTACCTTCCGGGAAATCCCATAAATAGGAAGGAATCGCTTCTTTATAAACGTCCATAGCACTGTACCACAACATATTGAATCCGATTCCTTTGTAAGAACCTCCCAATGTAAATCCGAGGGTAGTAGTCGGATAGTTCAGGTTTTTCATCGGAACCATATCCTTAGCATCAATCATGCCGTCACCATTATAATCGATGTAATACAAGTCTCCCGGAATCAATGTATTATGTGTACCATTGGCAATAGTGGACTGCGCCGAGTTATAAATATCATCCAATGACTGGAAGTTTCCTGTTGCCAGGTATTTATTCACATATCCGATTGACTTTCCGGCTTTTTTCAAATATTCGCTCTGATTCTTCGGGTCATCAATAAAGACAACACGGTTCTCACTGGTTGCAAAATTAAACTTCGCGTAATAATTAAACTTTCCGATACGGTCGTTCCAAGCAATATCCAGTTCAAGACCGTGATTTTTAGTCTTACCCAGATTCACCTGCGGAAAAGCAATACCACTATCGGCCCATGACGGAATCGTATTACGTGTCATCAAAATGTTATTACGCTTTTCATCGAACAAGTCCACAGTAAAGTTTAGTTTACCCCACAAACCTATTTCGATACCGATATTCTGCTTAATAGATTCTTCCCAAGTAGCATCGGGGTCGGCCAGTTTTCCTTCTTTGTACAAAGGTCCCCAGTTACTGGTCTGATATTTACCAAACTGCGCATTGGCAGATAGTTGCTCAAACTTCTGAATATAGTTGAAACGGGTAGCACCTTTATCATTACCAACTACTCCATACGAATAGCGCACTTTCAGGTTGGTCAGTACACCTTTGGTCAATTTCTTTACCCATGGTTCTTCACTGATACGCCAACCAATAGAGGCAGAGGGGAAGAATCCGAAACGGCGTCCCGGAGCAAATTTTTCCGAACCAGTGTAGGCACCGTTAAATTCAGCAAGATAACGCTCTTTGAAGTTGTAAGTGACACGGCCTACCCAGTCTTCTTCGTAAGCCGGGAAGTTCATCACACCCGAATTAGCAGTATTGGTCGATTCGTTCATCTTACGGTTAAACACAAATAAGGCACTTACATCGTGATCGCCAAATTGACGACTATAATTCAATGCTAATTCGTAATAAAGTTTACGTCCGTAAGCCTTGAATCCGTCATAAACACCACCAACAGGTAAATCTCCGGGAGCATTTTCATCCGGATAGCGTTTCTCGGTATAATTATAAGTAATTGTTCCGTCAGCATTATAAATAGGATTCGTGTAATCATACACACGATTAATACGAATATGCGTACGCTGGGCAACCAAATCGTCTTTACCCAAAACCTTACCCGGCATCAACTGGGTGGTCCATGATGAAGAAGTAGTATAAGACAACGATGCTTTCAATGATAGCCCCTTTGTAATAAAGTCTAGTTTCTGATTCAAGATTACATCGTAGAAACCTTGATGCTGTTTGATATTACGACTACCTCCTTCGTTCATCAGACAGGCTATATTCTGATCGGAACTTAACCCGTCCCCCCATATTCCATTGCTATATTTAATCGGAAATTCATTACTTGGAGCCGTGAAAAACGTTTTAAAAAAGCGCTCATCCGGAGAATCAACATTCTCATAATAAGACGGTTGGTTCTGATAACCCATCTTACCGGCCACATTGAACGAAAGTTTAGTAGTACCTGTGATATTGAAGTCGAAATTACTACGCCAGTTATAACGACGGTAGGAGAAGGAAGGATCGAAATCCTCTTGTTTGGTAGTATTAAAAATATCTCCGTCATGCAAATAACCCAAAGATACGAAATAACTCATTTTCTTCGTACCACCGCGTACATTAAGATTATAAGCCTGTTCATAACCTACATTCTTTACCAGTTCTTTCCACCAGTCCACTTCGGGAAAGACATCGTTATACGGACCATAATTTCCGGTAGCATACGCATTTTCCCATGCGGTAATGGTAGATTCGGGAACCATTGCTCCCCAGTTACCATCATTAGCCTGGGCTCTGTTATACTGTTTCATAGAGGTCACATAGTCAGACCATTCAGGAGCAGCAGAAGGTTGTTTAAAACCGAAGTTAGCTGTGAATGAGATTTCCGGTTTCTGTTCGAGTCCGCGTTTGGTTGTCAACAAGATAACGCCGTTCGCACCTTTCACACCGTAAACCGCAGTTGCCGAAGCGTCTTTCAGTACAGAAATAGATTCGATTTCGTTCACATCTACATCGTTGAAGTCACGTTCGATACCGTCCACCAATACCAGTGGTTCCGCTTCTCCCCAAGTAGACTTACCACGAATCAATAAAGAAGCTTTATCGGCTCCCGGCTTTGAAGTGGAATTGATGGCAACCACACCCGGCATCTGACCTTGCAAGGCTTCGGAAACGGAGTTCACGCTACCTATCTTTAATAAATCATCTCCTTTTGCAGTAGCAATGGAACCGACACTGGATACCTTTTTCTGTACACCGTATCCAACCACTACTACTTCTTCCAGTGTCTCCGTATCTTCTCCTAAAGAGATTACTCCTAAAGTCGTTTTATTCTTTAAATCCAGTTCCAGAGTTTTATAACCCACATAAGAAATGACAAGTATGTCTCCTTTCGATGCCTTCACAGTAAAATTACCGTCAAAATCAGTAATCGTACCGCTTCCCGTACCTTTCACGCGAACACTGACGCCAATCATCGGTTCACCAGATACTGCATCCTTCACTTGTCCCTTCCAATAATCTTGTTGTGCCTGCACGTCCAGCGCACAAAACAAAAAGCAACAAAGACATAAGAAAGAAAAATAAAGTCTGTCTCTTTTCATAAACATTATTTTTAACTGTTAACAAATTCTTTATCTCAAGACACAAATTAAGCGGGAAAATCTTCAAATGAAAAGGAAGATTATCCTCAAAACTCGTACAAATGTGCAAAATAGATTTCTCTACTACATTTCTGAACAAATCATTTCCACATTGGCTTTATGACGTGCTCTTTGTCTACGGTGATGTTGTATATGCCATCGTTTCCTTTCTTCAGGATGAGCGGAACAATACGTGTTTTACGAGGGGACACGGTGGAATCTGAACGATGAACGTGGTAAACATAGTAATATTTTCCATCCAGACCTTTAAATACATCTCCATGTCCTGATCCGTTTTCTCCTACGAGACTGCGATGAATGATCGGACTGTTCGGATGCTTTTTCCACGGACCGAAAGGGGAAGAAGCAGTGGCATAACCTACCGAATAGTCGATATTCATAAAATGATTGGCAGAATAGAAGAGGTAATATACCCCGTCCCACTTCATAACAGTCGGTCCTTCCATCACCGGTGCAGACTTATAGTTCGGAGTCTTTTCCCAAGGCTCCGTACAGTCCATACATTGTTTCAATGTTTCCGGTTTGATACTTCCTTTCTTTATGTCAAACTCGGCTACCCAAAGGTAATTACCTTTATTAAAGCGGACATGATATAGGTAGTACTTCCCATCATCATCCTTAAATAGGAAAGAGTCTATATTCTTAGCGGAAGCGTCTATCGGCTTGACTTCCTTCTGCCGGAAAGGTCCGAATACCGATTTTGAGGAAGCAATTACTGTTTGCTCATTAGCGGTATAAGTGAAATAATAAGTTCTTTTATCCTTAAAGTATTGAGGTGCCCAGAAGCCTTTTTCACCGAAAGCTTGGTCTCCCTTTCTCAATATAAGTTGCAAATCTTTTCCATTAGGCACAGTCCAATGCTTCAAGTCGGTCGATTCGAGGATAGCAAAACCCTGCGGTTCCCGATTGCGTGTACCTGTGAGATAATACTTTCCGTTCTCCACAAAGATAGTGGGATCGGCAAAGAATATTTCTTTCCATGAATCCGCCCATGATTGGGTGATAGATACACATATCACCGCTAATATGAAAATTACTTTTTGGATAGTCTTACATTCTTTCATAAACATATTTCTTACGATTTATTTTATAAAACCATTTATTGAGCCAATTCCCAAACCAAACGAGGCTTCTCTCCTGAAAGATCCCAAATAGACTCATCCCATTGAAGAGCCTTTACTGCTGCCATAAGAGTAGGTATGGTAGAAAGTCCGTTATAACGGTCAGCACCATTAACAGTTGCCGAATAATTTGGAACTACCTCATCTACTATTGCAGGTGTATTAGCTGAAAAACGGCACTCCATATTCGGATTGGCATAACAATTATTTGCCTCATTTTTATCGAAACGTCCGCATACTCTTCCTGATTTAGGTGCACCATTCGAATATAAGGAAGAATTCCAAGCCACACAACGTGTCACTGTTACTCCTGTTCCTTTATTGGCAAGTCCCAAAATGCCTCCTACTTGATTTTGAGCAGCAATTTCACATTCAGAGTAACAATGTGAGATGAGCGCTGTTGGGCTCGGCTCTACAAGTCCTGCAATACCAGCTCCGGGATTCGGAGGTGTAACATTAGGATAGGACTTAGCCACTCCTGATGAATAACAATGAGTAACAGTACCCTGAAACATCCTGCTTACAATACCACCAACACATGACTTTGTGACAATATCTCCTACAAAATAACATTGAGTAATAGTAGCGCCTCCTTTTGCTTCTCCACAAATACCACCAGCAGACCATGTAGCATTAATACTCATTTCTGAAGAACATTGATAGATTTTACTTTCCGCTCCTTGAATTCTTCCGCATATACCACCAGCTTGTCCATTCTCCCAAGCAGTCGGTCCTGTTCCTGAAGTCAGATTTATCGTACCAGATACCCGTACATTTTCAACAACTCCTGCCGCTGAAGCATTTCCAACATGTCCGGCAAGAACTCCTGTCAACTTTTGATTGGCTGTAATCTGCGCATTTTCAAAGTTTATATTGGAACACTTACCAACCAACAATCCAAAGAATCCCTGATTAACAGAAGAGGAAGTATTTACTTTCAGATTACGAATCGTATGTCCGCCTCCATCCAATACAAGTTGTTTGGAAACCGAGGTCTCTATCGGTTGCCAGTCTACACCTTGCAAATCAATATCATTCTCTATCTTGGCATAGATCGTCTTACCATCTTTGAGTTTCTCTCCGAGAGTTATCAAGTCGCTCGTTGTCGCCACGGTATAAGGGTTGTCGATTTCTCCCTGTTTCTGTTGCAGGAAGAAAGTCATTGTACTTTTCTCTTGATTGACTGCAAGATCGTCGGAAACCAGTTTCAAACCGAGAACGTATTTCTTTGATCCGTCAAGCGTACCTAAATCATGGAAGCGCAAATTTACCATACGCAGGACATCGTCCCCCTTAAAATTAAAATTACTTCCATCCAGATCATAATATTCCACAGGTAAGAGGTGATATTCTTCACCAAACTCTTTGGCATCGACAACAGCCAATTCCGCCTTTGCTTCTTTTTCGCAATGGCTTTTCTCCACCATAATGTTATATTGGTATTCCGGCTCATCCAGATATAAATCATATTTGCCTGTCTGATAAAGCGACAAGGTAATATTGGAATAGGTAACTTCAGCCTTTTCCGGCTGTGTCAGATCCATGACTTCACCACATGATATCAACGAAAACACCATTAATGACGCTACAATAGGAATGTATCTTTTCATAATATCTTTCTTTTAATTATTAAAAACAGGGATTACTATACCGACGTTATCTCCTGACAACCAAACTTTATCTCCGTCTATACGAACTACCTCCATCTCCATCCCTTCTTTGAGGAAAGAAACTCCTTGGAATGAGAATTCAGTCTTTATCTTTTGACCAACAGCCGTGGGCTTCCCGTCAAACTTCACATGAATGTATTTGCTTTGATCCGAATTTTGTAGGCGATAAGTCAACCGTTTAGGATTAATTGCAGCCTGAAGTTGTTCCTGCTCTGTAAAAGTACAAATTCCATCCAAACTATAAAACCCAACTTCGGTATATCCTGTTATATTCTTCTTATCAACCCCGTTTTCGGCATATTCCGTCTCCGCACAAGAGGTGAAAGCCAACAAACATACCAACACTACATATATTACTTTCATAAGCGAATAAATTTAAGATAATTACTTTCTAATAGTTGTCGACAATATTTCTACCGATCCATCCTTATAAGTCACTTCGGCGGTAAGTATTTGTCCGTTCAGGTTCTTATTCACTATATTGATTTCCTGTCCATCCAGCTTTACTTTATAAGATGAGACATCAGCCGGCAAATTTAATAGTTGTACTAACATATATTCATCCACTTGTTGATATTTCAACAAAGGAAACTTTCCTGTTACAGACTTGGTCTTAACATCATCCTTCCACAACACGGCATCATCCGATTTCAGCAATGCTACATGGTAGGCAGTTCCGGGAACAAGATTTTCAACCAATGTATAGTCATTCTCCGAATCAAGCGACCGACGTACTACCTCTGTTCCATTTTCATCTGTTACTGACAATATACCTGTTTTATCGGCTCCATTCCCCCAACGAATGAACAATTCCCGTTGCCCTCCGACAAGGCTGGAAACTGCCAATCCATCCCGGGCAGCGATGAAATCGGGATACAGCAATGGATTGGGATTGTAGAATCCGTCTGCATCCAGTCCTAAATAACGGGAAAAATAAATTCCTCCAAGTTCCCACATTTCAGTCTTCGCATCGTAAACAGCTCTCGCTCCACCGGGAACCACACTAAAACGTCCGGTAATGGCATACGTATCATATTTCTTGAACACCTCATAAAAAGTTTTATACCAATTCTTCGGATACCAGGAATAACTCTCAAAAAGGCTCTTGAACTCGGTTGCACTGACCGGTGTACCGGCATTAGCTTTTTCAGCTATCAGATTAAGGTATTCGTAAATTTTCATCCCGGCCGTATAACCATGCTTGGTTCCCCATTCTCCCAGTGCGTCGGCTACATGAGGATTTAAAGCACGTACCATAGAGAATTCCGTGCAAATCAGTTTCTTTGTTACACCATATTTATCGCGGATAATACGGAAATCATCTTCCGCCTGGTTGATTTTCAATGCGTGAACGTGTAAGTCGAGCCCTACAACATTAGGATTGTTATTAACCACAGAGACTACCGCAGGTACCGTTTCGCTCTTCGGCAATTCGGATACACGGTTCAATGCTCCGGCATAAATATCAAATGTCCATCCATTAGCCTGTTTCCAGGTAGTCAGCCGATTGGCAAATTCATTCAGAAATGCCCGATAATCCTCACCATCCGCATGACAGAGATCGGTATCTAATGCATTCTCCCATTCCGGTTCGTTACCCATGACAAGTATTTCAATATTCTTCGCCATATCATAGGTTTTCAGTAATACTTCTGTTGCCTGAAATATGTACTCCATCTCCTTAGTTCCTACTTTGGGAACCGTGTCAGTATATAATTCAAAAGGTATTTTCAGGCTCAATATAAATTTCACACGATCGCCCAAGGCTTTCTTGGCCTGAATAAATTTCAATGTAGGAATATGTGTCCTGATGGCATTTTCTTTCACACCAACAATCTTCCCGTTCTCATTCTGAAGAAACAGATTGGGAATATTGACAAATCCTCTCACCCAAGTCACTTTCGACTGTTTCAACATCTCTATTTCCGTAATCGGGTAATCTATATTTTCATTATAGTTCGCCCCCAAATCCTGCGCCTTTGTTCCCATCGAACATAAGAACAGCAATACAAACATTAAAAAAGCTTTCATTTTCATATACATACTTCAAGGTTAATTGTCCGACATCGAACAGAACAAAGGTAGAGAAATAAACTCCGGTAGAATAGAACGATTGTTTTATCAACGGGATTTATGTTCAGAATAAACATTTGACCTTATTTTAATGGTTCTTCTTCTACTTCACTGCGATAATAACCGTCCACTTCAGCAAAGAAATTCTGCTTCAGAGAGTCCAGAAGTTCGGGCTGTTGTGCCGCCACATTCTGATGTTGAGTCCGGTCGGCTTTTACATTGAATAAACCGTATTCACCCAGATTACCCAATTCATTTCCGGTCAGGTTTCGTTCGGAACCTTTATAAGGAGGCATCATAATCCAGTCGCCCGAACGATAAGCCATACGTCCCTGCGCTTCCAGCACTACATCTTTGCGGGCAGTCTGCTCTTTTCCGAAGAATGCATCCAGATAGTTCCGACTATCCAAACCTCCCGGCAAATCGGCATGTATCATCGAACCCAGAGAAGCGAGAATATCTACCTGGCAAACCAGTGCATCGGACACGACCGGCTGAATCTTTCCTTTCCAATAAACAAACAGAGGAATATGCGTACCACCGTCGAACAAACTATATTTACCTCCGCGCAGACCTCCTGCAGGAAGATGATCGCCTGCCAATTCGGGAGCACCGTCTTTGTAACCGTCATTCAGAACCGGCCCGTTATCGCTGGAGAAAATAATCAGTGTCTTTTCCAACAATCCTTCTTTCTTCAAGTGGGCAAGCAGTTCGCCGACACACCAGTCTGCCTCAACGATGGCATCGCCACGAGACCCCATCGTTGTTTTGCCCACAAATCGCTGGTGGGGAGCACGAGGTACGTGAGGTTCGTGTAAGCCATAATACAGGAAGAAAGGAGCATCTTTGTGTTCAGTAACAAAGTTCTTTACCTTATCTACAAAATAGTCGGCCATATCCTCGTCTTTCCAACGGGCTTTCTGTCCGCCTTTCATATATCCAATACGGGGAATTCCGTTTACTATAGAGTTATTGTGTCCGTGTGCCCACTGCATTTTTAGCATCTCCGGATGAGAGATGGCAGTCGGTTCGCCTTCAAAATTATGTTCGTAACTCACTTCGATAGGGTCGGCCGGATCAAGTCCCACTACATCACCGTTTTCCACATAAACTGTCGGGACACGATCGTTGGTTGCTGCAATCAGGCAAGAGTAGTCGAAACCGATTTCTTTGGCACCCGGTTTGACGGTTTCGTTCCAGTTGACATTGCCGTCTCCCATCCCCAAATGCCACTTTCCGATAGCTCCGGTCACATAACCGCATTGCTGCATCATCTTCGGCAAGGTAAACTGATTTTCATTAATGATAAGAGGAGCATCTCCCGGCAGGATTTTTGCATCCTTATTTTTCCACGGATACATTCCGGTCATCAAAGCATAACGGCTGGGAGTAGAAGTTGCCGAAGTGGCATATCCGTTCGTGAAACAAACTCCGCCATGAGCCAGACTGTCGATATTCGGAGTATGAATCGTAGTAGAGCCATAAGCGCTGACATCGCCAAATCCCAGATCATCGGCAAGAATCACAATCACATTCGGCTTTTCTTCTACTTGCTGTGAGGTACAACCTACTAAAGACAACGTAGGAACTAGATAGATTATCTTTTTCATAATATTATGTAGTTAATAACGATGCAAATTTAGCCACCACTTATTTATTTGTGTAGAACAAATGTTTAATAATGAGGAGTAATGTCCATCCTGCAATTATTCTTATGAATCGAATGTAGCATATATATCAATCAGGGGCTTTATGTGAGTTTACAGATAATAGACAAATTACTTCCGCATTTCGATTGCAAAAGCATCTTTTTTTCATAACTTTGTTCGCAATATCTTGGTTGCCTCTCTTGCGGAATACAATTTAATGAGCCAAGATACCCGATAATATATGCAGACTCAACTACTACAACTGGCTATTTTACTCATCTGCCTGTCCGGATGCACCAATGAACATACCAATACTCCCGCATTTTATATATGGAAAAGCAAATTAAGCGTACAAGATGCGGATACTGCCTACCTGAATACACTCGGAGCCAAAAAGATATACGCCCGGATGTTTGATGTAGACAACAAAGGAAACGGGGTATTCCCTACGGCAGACTATTCGCCTTCGTTTTCTTTGGGTAGTCCCGGCTTTCAGCAAGAGGTAGTCCCCGTTATATTTATCACCAACAAGGCAATCCGGCAATGTACTGCCGCTGATATAGAAAAACTTGCCCGCAACTGTGCCGACCGGATAGATACCTTATACCACTTGCATTTCAACCATCTCCCGACCGAATATCAGTTCGACTGCGACTGGACGGAAAAGACAAAAGAAAACTATTTTAACTTCCTGAACCACATCCGCAAGCTAAGGAAAGGAGTCCCGATAAGCTGCACCATCCGCCTCCATCAGATCAAGTTCAAAGACAAAACCGGAATACCTCCCGTCGATAAGGGAACACTGATGTACTACGCTTCATCCGAACCTACGGATTTCGAGAATAAAAATACCATATTAAACAATAAAGACGCTGCTTCATACATCGAAAAGATCGGTTCCTATCCGCTGCATCTGGACATCGCACTGCCGCTCTACAGCTGGGGAATCGTGAGAAATCCGTTCGGACAGATTAAACTGATAAACGGAGTCCGCAAAGCTACCATCGACGCACGCCCCGACTATTACCAACCAACGAAAGACGATATTTACTCCATACTCCAATCGCACTATATAAACGGAGTATGGGTGAATAAAGACTACGAACTTAAAGTAGAAGAAGTCAGCCCGGAAACACTGCTCGAAGCGGCCAAACTCCTGCGCAAAAAACTACGAAAGGAAAACAGGGAAATCATTTTCTACCACCTGGACAAAGAGATTATCAAGCAATATTCTACCGAACAATTAATCAACATCATAAACACTTTCTCATGAAACATCTGAAACGCTTTATCGCCACACTTGCCATAACCGTACTCCCCTTCCACTCCTACGTCAACGGATGCGGAGGCGATTTTTACGATTATATGAACTACTATAACCTTTTCGACCAGCTTCTTCTCGAGAACAAAGGCCTGCAACCTTTCCTCCTGACGACGGATGATGCATTCTACGGAGAAGACATGGACCCGGACGGGAAACAACAGCAGCCCGACGAAAATATAAACGCATGGATGACATTCTTCAAGAAGAACAAAACCCTTCAGGACATGAATGAAGAGCAGTTCAAAGCATTGCTTTACACCGCTTCCTACCAGTCGTTGAAGCAACCTTCTTCCCCATACATCACCGCCCTGAACAAGACAGATGCAGGAAAGCATACCCTTACCTACCTGCAATATGCGAAAGAACTGGAGCCATACGCCCAACTATCGAATAACGGCGACTGGTGGGAAATGAAACGCACCTCCTCCCCCTCTGAAGAAACATACACCCACTACAAAGACAAAGGACTGGAACTCTACCGGAACTGCCCATACGATGAACTGAAACTAAGGTACGGCTACCAACTCGTACGCCTGGCACACTATATGCGAAATAAGAACAACGAAGCTATCCGAATGTACAACCTATACGTGAAACCTCTCAAACAGGAACATTACATCTACTACGCCGCCCTCGAACAGACAGCCGGTGCCCTCTACAACATAGGTAAACTGGCAAATGCCAACTACCTCTACTCCCGTGTGTTCGACCATTCGGATAACAGGAAAAAAACAGCCTATACCAGCTTCAAAATACAAAACGAAATAGACTGGAACGAAGCAATGTCCTGGTGTAAAGACAATCGGGAGAAAGCAGCCATGTATGCACTCCGGGGTTATAATACGTTCTCCAATGAACTGGAAGAAGTGGAAAATATCCTGAATATATATCCTGAATCACCCTATATCAAGCTGCTCGCCATCCGGTATATCAACAAGATGGAAAGGGATATTCTGACGCGCTACAGTCATTCGGATGCCACCGACGACACAAGTTCATTCATGCAACCTTCCGGAAAAGTACTCGCAGAATATGAGCGTGCACAGCAGATAATCAAAGCGGTAATGAATCACCCCAAAGTGGGCGACAAAGACTTTTGGGCTCTCTACCATGCACATATCTCTTTCCTCTGCAAAGATTACCGGCAGGCAGCCACATTCATCGACTCCCTCCAGACCACGAAGCCCGAATTGCTGAAACAAAAAAGCCGTACCCAATTCAGTCTTTACCTGGCACAACTGAAATTTATCGGTGAAGATGAAGAAAAAAACATCCGGCAATACCTGCAAACAAGCCATGCCGATGAGGACTTTATCAACGAAATTGTCGGTCATCTTTATAAAATGCAGAAAGACTACGGCAAAGCATTCCTTACCCACAACCGCATAGAGAACCTGCGGCAAAATCCGGACCCGGATATTATCAATTCGCTTCTGGCAAATGCCGGGAAAGAGAATGACCAGACGCTATTAACCCAGCTTTACGAACTGAAAGGAACTTATTACCTACGCATGAATAACTTTGCAGAAGCAGCCAAATGGTTTGCCAAAGTTCCGGAATCCTATAGCCTCACTCACTATAAATACGATTATGAAACAGAGAAATATATCCCTACGGGTATCTCCTCGGATGATTTCAACGGCTATTCGGAAATCTCCCCGTTGATATTCAGCAATGGATTCAAGAGACTATTCAGCGTTCCTGCCTCTTCACAACTAACGGACGTGATGTACGAACAGTATCCCTATCTGAACAAAGAACACAATAAGGCTACATTGACCGCCGCCCTGATGCAACTGGAAAAGGAAAGCCAGATGATGACGGAAAAAGGCGCACGGGCTGCCTATATGCTGGCCAACTATTATTATAACATATCTCCTACCGGTTATTACAGAAATATTCCTGCATACTTCACAGACAACTCCTACTATTGGTCTGCATACGTCTCATACGGCACAACAGGCCCAAACTCCATTCCTGATTACAGCAAAGAGTATAATTACAGAGACTTCACCCAGGAATATATGATAGTCGATAATATGGAGAACGCCCTCGCTCTGTATGAACAAGCTGCCACCTACTTCACCGACCGCGAATATAAAGCACGCGCACTGTTCATGGCCTCTTCCTGTACAATGGATCTTTATGCCCAAAACTGGTGGAGTAACTGGAACAATATCCTTAATCCTGATTTCAGCAGGTCGGATGACGAAAAGAAAGTGGACAGCTATTTCCGTCAATTAAAAAAATCATATAGCGATACACAGTTCTTCAAGGAGGCCGTGTACGAATGTAAGTATTTCGAATATTACGTAAAAACTGAACTCTAATTCCCTAATCATCATCACTATAAAATGAAAACAGCAGTATTTAAAACAAAAATGAGAACTCTCGTCTTATTACTGGCAGGGCTGGCTTTATCCTCTTCCTTATCCGCCCAAGATATTTCGGGAGCCTGGCACGGAAAACTTTCCCTTCCCACCGGTTCATTGACTATTGTATTCCATATCAGTCAAACGGAACAAGGCGCTTATGTGACCACACTGGACAGTCCCGACCAGGGAGCCAACGGTATCAAGACACAGACCACTTCTTTCAATGATTCTACTTTAATTATCCAGATACCTATGATTCATGCTTCGTACAAAGGAAAGCTGAACAGTGATAACACAATCAACGGAACATTTACGCAAGGGATGCCCCTTCCGTTGAATTTGAAAAAGAGAGAAGCCAGCCGCCCCAAACGTCCGCAGGAGCCTCAACCGCCTTTCCCTTACAGAAGTGAAGAAGTCACCGTGAGGAATGAACGGGATGGAATTAACCTTGCCGGAACATTGACTCTTCCCGAAAAAGGAACTAAATTTCCGGCAGTGGTAATGGTGACGGGAAGCGGTGCGCAGAACCGGGATGAAGAAATCATGGGACACAAACCTTTCTTTGTCATCGCCGATTATCTGACCCGGAATGGAATTGCTGTGCTTAGATGTGATGACAGGGGTACTGCCGCCTCACAAGGTACTCACGCAACAGCTACCAATGAAGATTTTGCCACAGATACGGAAGCAATGGTGAATTACCTGCGCAGCAGAAAAGAAATAAATGCAAAGAAGATCGGAATTATCGGACATAGCGCAGGCGGAATCATTGCATTCATCGTCGCTGCCAAAGACCCCTCCATTGCATTTGTCGTTTCATTGGCAGGAGCTGGTGTAAGAGGCGACAGTCTGATGCTGAAGCAGGTTGAGTTAATCTCTAAATCCCAGGGAATGCCGGATGTCGTCTGGCAAGGGATGAAGCCTTCAATACGGAACAGATATGCCATACTGCAACAAACAGACAAAACTCCCGAAGAGTTGCAGAAAGAACTGTATGCAGACGTTACAAAAACAATGTCGCCCGAACAATTGAAAGACCTGAATACCATCCAGCAACTATCCGCACAAATCAGTTCGATGACTTCTCCGTGGTATCTTCATTTTATGAGATATGACCCGGCCCAGGATTTGAAGAAACTAAAATGTCCGGTTCTGGCTCTGAACGGAGAAAAGGATATTCAAGTGGATGCCGCCATGAATCTTGCTACCATTCAGGAAAGAATCACCGGAAATGGAAACAAAAATGTAACAGTCAAAGCCTATCCGAACTTAAATCACCTGTTTCAGACTTGCAAAAAAGGAACATTGGCCGAATACGGGCAGTTGGAAGAAACAATCAATCCGGAAGTCTTGAAAGATATCATTGAATGGATAAGGAAACAATAAGTCTATTAATGATATTACTTAGCAAGTACACATTTCTCAATATCACATTCTTTTCTTGCTAATTCTTGCAAATTCTTCAAATATTTGCAAGAATTGGAAAGAAAAGAATTATATTTGTAGACCAAATATAATATAAACAGATGGTATTATGATTGAATTCCCTCCTCAAATAAGTCAGGAAGAATATTTAAAGGTTCTTCTCACTGATCCGCTTGAAAAACTCAAGGCAATCATAGAAAAAAACAATGATAAATATAGTTATTGGTCTGATGTAAAATACCAAAAGGCTCCTGAAGGCATGTCGAGTAAAGAATTATGGTGCTACATAAAAGCATCACGGAGAGCAAAACGAATTATTGTATGGAAAAAATATGGCATATCTATCAGTATAACCAACGCCATGCAGCGGATGTGTCACGAGTTTGATATGAACTTTGGCGGCTCTTGGGGAAGTAATTCAATCATTCCGGCAGAAAACAAAGAACAGTATCTAATTAGCTCATTAATGGAAGAAGCAATCTCCTCCAGCCAAATGGAGGGAGCGGCAACTACCAGAAAAGTAGCTAAGGAGATGCTAAGAAAAAGCCTTTCTCCACAGGACAAATCTCAACAAATGATATTCAATAATTATCAAACAATACGTTTTATAACCCAAAATATACATACCCCACTATCATCCGAACTATTACAGCAGATTCATGTCTTAATGACTGAAAAAACGTTAGAAAATCCAGCAGATGCAGGAGCATACAGAACGAATGACGAAGTAGTAGTGGAAGATGCTATTACGCATGAAGTAGTACATACTCCCCCCTCATACAAAGATATCCCCTCATTTATTGAAGATTTATGCATATTCTTCAATGAAAGTGATTCTAAAGTATTTATTCACCCAATAATCAGAGGCATTATCATCCATTTTATGATTGCTTATATGCATCCGTTTGTAGATGGGAACGGACGTACAGCAAGAGCTTTATTCTATTGGTATATGCTAAAAAGTGGTTATTGGTTAACTGAATATTTATCTATCTCAAGAGTAATCGCCAAATCAAAAAAGTCCTATGAAAATGCTTATTTATACACAGAAGCTGATGAAAAAGATATGGGATACTTTATAGCTTACAACCTAAGAGTACTAGAGCTTGCTTTTAAAGAGCTACAAACTTATATCAAACGCAAATTAGATCAAAAACATCAGGCTTCTGTATTCTATAAATTAGATAATATCAACGAACGGCAAGCAGATATTCTTAGGCTTATTAATGATAATCCTAAAATATTATTCACCGTGAAAGAGCTACAAAACAGGTTTTCTATTACTCATACTACCGCCAAAAATGATATTGACGGTCTTGTGGAAAGAAAACTGGTTGATGAAATATCACTTAATAAAGTAAAGAAAGGATATGTAAAAGGAGAACTTTTTGATAAAACAGTTAAGTCTATCACATAATCTTTCCAATTCTTGCAAATTCCTCAAATATTTGCAAGAATTGGAAAGAAAGTAAATAGCTACAATTTATATATACTACATAAATCACTCGTCATCAGTTTACATCAACATTGTCTAAATTGATTTAAATCAAAATCCATCTCATCGAACTCACCCTGAAAGATTTTGTTTTACCTTTGCAGCCAAAACAAATAAGCGGCAAATAATAGTAAGGTAAAAAGGTAACAGGTATTAAGGTTAAGTTTTGTATGAAGAAGAGTCTTATTGCATTGGCGTTCGGCACACTGGGATTAGGTATTGCCGAATTTGTAATGATGGGAATTTTGCCCGATGTGGCAAAAGATTTAGGTATTAGTATTCCGACCGCAGGGCATTTCATTTCTGCTTATGCATTAGGCGTCTGTGTCGGTGCACCTGTATTGACATTGGCTCGCAAATATCCGCTAAAACATATTCTGTTAGTATTAGTTACCTTAATTATGATAGGTAATATCTGTGCGGCTATGGCTCCCAATTACTGGGTGTTGCTCGCTGCCCGTTTTATCTCCGGCTTGCCTCATGGTGCATACTTCGGAGTAGGCTCTATTGTTGCAGAGAAACTGGCCGACAAGGGTAAAGGTTCGGAAGCCGTCTCCATCATGATTGCAGGAATGACCATTGCCAATCTGTTTGGTGTACCTTTGGGCACTTCCTTAAGTACCATGCTTTCCTGGCGTGCCACTTTCCTGCTGGTCGGTATCTGGGGAATTGTTATCCTATATTATATCTGGCGATGGGTTCCTCATGTAGAGGGTCTGAAGGATACCGGCTTTAAAGGACAATTCCGCTTTCTTAAAACTCCGGCTCCGTGGCTGATTCTCGGTGCTACGGCATTAGGTAATGGCGGTGTATTCTGCTGGTATAGCTACATCAATCCGATGCTTACCAATGTGTCCGGCTTCTCCGCGGAAAGCATTACGCCTTTAATGATCCTTGCCGGCTTCGGTATGGTAGTGGGAAACCTGATTAGCGGACGTCTCTCCGACCGCTACACCCCCGGAAAAGTAGGAACTGCCGCTCAAGCACTTATCTGTATTATGTTATTGCTCATCTTCTTCCTTTCTCCCTATAAATGGGCAGCAGCCCTGTTGATGTGCCTTTGTACGGCAGGACTGTTCGCTGTATCCAGTCCGGAGCAGATATTAATTATCCGCGTATCAAAGGGAGGAGAAATGCTGGGAGCAGCCTGCGTGCAGGTTGCATTCAATCTCGGAAATGCCATCGGTGCTTATGCAGGCGGACTGGCTGTTAATGGTGGCTACCGTTATCCGTCCCTGGCGGGTGTACCATTCGCCCTGATCGGATTTACTTTATTCCTGATTTTTTATAAGAAATATCAGGCAAAATACTAAATAACTAGTAAAAGCTGCCCTACTTTCTGCTGCAAGATAAAATTCACTTTAAAGTCTTGTAGAATTATATTTTTACTCATACTTTTGTAAGGTCTGTTAAGTCTTGATAAATGGGAATGAGGAAAGATACACTTATCACAATTATTATGGGAGTAATTAGTATATTTACTTCTTGTAATCCGCATCCCAATCTATCAAAGGCTGACCAACTAATAAATTTTTATCCTGATAGTTCCCTGACATATTTGAAAGCTATCCAGCATCCTGAAAATATGTCCCCAAAGGATTATGCAAAATGGTGCCTATTAGTAGCTCAAGCAAAATATAACAATGCTCAAAGCTTAGTTCCGGACTCATTTGTTTTTAAAGCTTTTGATTATTTTTCCAAAGACACATCCGACCCGATACTAACAGCAAGAACATATTTTTATACTGCACTTATCAGTAAAGAAATAAGAAACATAGAAGAAGCTGCTCAATACTTATTAAAAGCAAGAGATTTCGCGGAGAAAGCAAATGACTACAATCTAGCATTCAAAATTTCCCATGACTTGTGCGACATCTACTCTAAACAAGGATTATTTGATTATAAGTTAACAGAGGCATGGAGAGGATATAATTATGCACAGATTTCTAAAGATAGTCTGTCTATTTATTATGCATTGGCAGATCTGGGACATGCTTATTCTACCAAAGAGCAAATCGATAGCGCACTTTATTTTTTCGAAAAGGCATTCCCTATTGCTCAAAAAGTACATCCCAAAGCCACCTCTTCTGCTTTAAACGATATATGTTATGCATATATAAATAAAAAAGATTATATTTCCGCACTAAAAATCTGCAATGAGGCCATTGCATGTGAAAAGGATTCAATTGACCGATATAACAATTACATTATCAAAGGAGTAATCTTTCAAGATATACAACAATATGATTCTGCTATCCATTATTTTACCCTAAGTAGTAAAAACCAATATATATATGCAAAAGCACTCAGTTATAGCTATCTGGGAGAAATTTATGAAAAAAAAGGGAACATTCTTAAAGCGTTAGAATTTATCAAAACCTATGAACTATTAAGAGATTCAATAGAAGATCAAAACCAAAGCGTGGCAATTATTAAAATGCAGAATCTATTTCAAAACGAAAAACTGCAGAAAAACAACAAAGAACTATCTAAAAAGATGGAAGAAATTAGTTCTCTTGTATATAAAATAAGTGCAATTGCAGCTTTCGCGTTACTAATTACAGGATTATGCTACTTCATAACCTACAAAAAGAAGAGTGAACGTATACGAAAACAAGAAAGAGAAATATCTCAAGCCAAAGATAAACTACAACAGCAAGCTATAGAAAATCTTCAAAAAGAAGAAAAACTATCTTCACTACAAGCAGACTTTTTACGCAGATTAGTGGCTATCAACATTCCATCTCTAAATAATAAAGCAAACGATCTCGTTATCAAACTTTCTAATGAGGATTTTGCTAATCTGGAAAAAGATATTAATGCTACTTTTGATCAATTTACAGTAAGACTAAAGAAAGAATATCCACTACTCGACAAAAATGAAATTCAGTTCTGCTGTTTAATAAAAATACAATTAGATTTAAATACCCTTGCCAATATCTACTGCAGAAGTAAAGCTGCAATTAGCAAAAGAAAACTTAGAATCAAACAAGAAAAACTAAACATTACAGATAAAAACATCTCTTTAGATGATTTTATTCAAAGATTCTGAAATATCCCTCCTTACATTAACATCTATTCATAATAAAAGGATTTAATTGCCATTTGTCCAATGGTAATCTATACCTATTTACATTAACACATTAATTATTAGCGATTTATATAATATCTATTGTCCAATGCTTTTTTTGTATTCATAAATCATATTCCATAACTTTGCAATATCAAACGTAAGCAAAATCAGATTCTATAATAACATCTTGATTAAACTATTAATATATAATATAAAATGTGATATAGCAAAAAAATCAATATTAATTATTTAAAACTAGAATTATGAAGAACCTAATTTGGCTTAGCGCATATCTTATCATAAGCGCAATTTTCAGTTCTTGTTCAAAAGACGACGAAAACACCTCTATTATTCCGGAAGGAGAAAAAACAAATGTAAATGTATCATTAAATATTGCTCCTATCAACGCAATGGGAACCAATATAAATGATAACAGAACTTCTATTGAAAACTTTTGGTTATTAGAATTCGATCAACAAGGTAAAAATGTTGCAGTTATAAAAGAACTACGATTCAGTATCAACTCTGCAGAAACAGTAGAATTAGTAGCAGGGGCTAATATGAAACTGGTAGTAATTGCTAATGTAGATAAAAGCATTGTTTTCCAATTAGGAAAACAAAACTATGAAGCACTAAAGAATACTATTTATACATTACCAGTCAATTCATCTAACGCAATTCCGCTAGTAGGAGAGCAAGTAGTTTCTATTACCAAAGAAAATCAGACATTAGATGCTATCACATTAGAACGAATTGCAGCTGAAGTAAAATTCACTATCAATAATACCTCTTCTGATTTCCAGTTAACTTCCATAGCATTAAAGAATATATATAAAATGTATTACTTTAGTAAGGGAACAATATCTCAAAGTAATATTGCAGACTATAGTGAAATCCCATGTACTATCGGTGAAGAAAATTATACCCATTACATAGCTGAGAACCTGATGGGAACAAATTCTAGTATCACAACAGACAAAGACAAGGTAACAGATAAACTAGCGACTTTCATTGAAATTGTTGGTGAAAGAATGAGTGAAGGCAATAAAGAAATAGCAACTTTCAAAATGTTCATTGGGAAAAATGAAAAAGATTTCAATGTAACAAGAAATAATGCATATAATTACAATATTAATCTTAATCTGGCAGATGCCAGTGATAAACGCATCACTATTGAAAAGATTCCATTAGAAGGCATTGCAGCTGAAGCTAACTGCTATATACTGAATCCAAATTCAGAACATGAGCTACTGGTTCCTGTGAAACGAGTAAATGCATTTTGGGGAACAGAAGAAGGCGGCTTCAAAACAGATCATATGTTGAATGACGGAAACAACCAAGGAAAAGTAACTAAATGGATTGCCCGTATCATAACAAAAGATAGTTCCAAGGAATTACTGAAATTCACCACCCAACAAGGAAGCTCCGCCAATGATTATATAGGAATCAAACCTACAGGAAACGAAGGTAATGTATTAATAGGTATTTACGACGCAACAGCAGGAGAACCTGCTCAAGACGCTAAACCATTATGGAGCTGGCACATTTGGATTACAGATTATAATCCGGGAGGAGATATTAATGGAATAATTCCTGCAATTTCTCAAAACCCAGGAAAAGCAGATGTTACAGGAGGAGCTATCTACCGTTTTGGGGGAGTTGATAACAATCAAACGAAAGATGGATCCACACAGGCAATGATGGATCGTAACTTAGGCGCACTAAGTGCAACACCAACTGACGGTGCGAAAACGATCGGTATGTATTATCAATGCGGTCGAAAGGATCCGATAATGACTGATTGGAGCCAAATCACTAAGTTAGGAACCAGCTCTTTAGGGGGAGACGTTTACTCCATTCATATCAAAACAGCAAAAGGTCCCGTATCTAAAGAAACAGCTGTGAAAAACCCGGATACCTATTTCTTGGGAGATGCAGACCATTTTACTTATAAAGATTGGTTAATTGAAGGCAGCGGTAGTACTGAACTATGGTACAAAAAGAGTGATGAAAAAACCAAAACACTATACGATCCATGTCCGGCAGGCTGGAGAGTGCCTTATAAGATGAACACTTATGGTGAAATAAACGGAGAAGATGTTGACAATGGTATATATCTTTGCCCTAATAATAGTTCCATAAAAATATTTTACCCGTTTGGAGGACATTTAAATGCCATTACCGGTCAATATCCGGGAGGAAGTTTGTTTGAATACAAAACTGCACAAAATGGTTGGCTAGGCAGTTATCCGGACAATCCTAATAATGCCTATAGTTATCATATATTCTCTGCAACATTAGTGGACGAATATGACGGACCATTCTTTCCCATCATGCCTAACAATGCAGACGGCAGATACTTAGGTTATAGCGTACGTTGTGTAAAAGAATAAATCACCAAAGAAAACAGGTACATGAATAAACACATTATTCTATTATTTATCATATTGTGCATTGGCCTTACAAAGGCCAGTGCACAACATAGTATTACCGGTAAGGTGCTAGATGCTACTAACCAGGAGCCTATCCCATTTGCCAGTGTTACTATAAAGAACGTCAAGAGCGGAACAACTACGGACAATAATGGTAATTTTACCTTAAAGGTCAATAATAACGATATTCTTATCGTCAGTTTTATGGGATACGAAACTAAAGAGGTTAACATTGGAACACAAAAGAAAGTAACGATATTATTATCAGAATCTTCTGTTTTATTGGATGCGGTAGTAGTCACCGGGTTTCAGAATCTTAAAAAAACAACCTTTACCGGCTCTTCCGTTAAAATCAAAGCTGATGATATTAATTTGCCCGGTGAAACAGACATAAGCCGTATGCTGGAAGGCAAAGCAGCCGGAGTATCTATTCAGAATGTATCGAGTACCTTTGGTAGTGCCCCCAAAATACGTGTACGTGGTGCCACGTCTATCAATGGAGAAAACAAACCTTTGTGGGTAGTAGATGGAATCGTATTAGAAGATGTGGTAAATGTATCTAACGACCAACTAGCAAGCGGTGACCCTACCACCCTGTTAGGCTCCTCCGTAGCAGGTATCAATACTAACGATATCGAAACAATTGACGTACTAAAAGATGCTGCCGCAACAGCATTATATGGAGCCAGAGCCATGAATGGAGTAGTTGTAATTACGACTAAAAGAGGAAAAGAAGGAAAACCACGTATTCATTATAGCGGAAACTACACAGTACGGACCAAACCACGTTATTCTGAATTCAATATTATGAATTCAGCCGATCAAATGTCTGTGTATGCAGAAATGGAACGAAAAGGCTTATTAACTTCGGACATTGTAAATAACCAGTCTTCCGGTATTTATGGAATCATGTATAATAGAATCAACACATGGGATGAATCAAAGCAACAATACCTTTTAGAGAATACATATGCAGCCCGTCACAACTTTTTAATGGAACACGCAGCAGCTAATACAGACTGGTTTGATCTGCTATTTACTAATTCCATAATGAATGAACATACATTAAGTGTATCAAGTGGTTCACAAAAGTCGAAATCCTACATTTCATTAGGCTTTTTGAACGATCCGGGATGGACTGTTGCCGACAAAGTGAATCGAATCACAATGAACTTCCGAAATGACTACCAGCTAAATGACAAAATCGGATTTAGTTTTCAAACGGTAGGTTCTGTCAGAATGCAGAACGCTCCCGGTTCATTAAGTCGTTCCAGTGACGTTGTAAGCGGTATTTCTTCACGTAATTTTGATATAAATCCGTTCAATTATGCATTAAACACAAGCCGTGCATTACGAGCATACGACTCAAATGGAGAACGGGAATATTATACACTCAACTTTGCCCCATTCAATATTTTAGAAGAACTCGATAATAACTATATTAAATTGAATGTGATAGATTTAAAAGCCCAAGCCGAATTTAACTGGCAAATTTTTAAAGGATTAAAATACAATTTTACCGGAGCTATCCGCTATGTACGTTCAAAGCAAGAGCATGAAATACACGAAAATTCTAATATGGCAAATGCTTATCGTGCAGCTGGCAATTCTACCATTCGAGAAAACAATCCCTACCTCTACAAGGACCCTAGTGATCCGTCAGCCGAACCGATTGTTGTTCTCCCCAAAGGGGGATTCTATAATACTGCCGAAAACTTATTATTAAATTATGATATAAGAAACTCTGTTAGTTTCAGCAAAATATGGAATGAGAAACATGAGTTCAACGCATTATTAGGACAACAAATCAAATATTCCGATAGACAAACGAACAGCAACACCGGCTACGGATTCCAATATGACATGGGAGGCACTGTTAGTATGAACTATCTTATAATGAAACAAATGATCGAGCAAAATTTTGATTATTATTCAAGAGCTTTGACATACGATCGTTTTGCCGCTTTTTATGCAAATGTTGATTACACCTATGACAGACGATATTCCATTTCCGGAACAGTACGGTATGACGGCTCCAACACAATGGCAAATTCCAGTTCAGCCCGCTGGCTGCCTACCTGGAATATCAGTGGGAAATGGAATATAGGTAATGAAGCGTTTATGAAAGATTTTGTCTGGCTGGATGCATTAGCGCTACGTGCCGGCGTTGGATTAACAGCCAGTATGCCTCCATTATCAAATGCAACACCCATTTTTATAAATTCCAATACTACGCGACCAAGTACGGACATCGAATCAGGCATTGAAATTTACACATTAGGTAATTCTGATTTGACATGGGAAAAGAGTTATCAATCTAATTTTGGTTTTGATGCCACTTTCCTTAAAGGAAGACTCGACTTTTCTTTTGACTATTTTATCCGAAACAGTTTCGACTTGTTAAGTGTAATAAAAGTCTCCGGAGTTGGAGGAGAAAGATATAAATGGGCCAACAGTGCCGACTTAAGCGCCTCCGGTTTCGATATAACATTGTCAGGAAAACCTATTGTAACAAAAGATTTCATGTGGTCAAGTTCTTTCACTATGGGATATTCCAAAAATGAAATCAAGAATTCAATGCAACAACCACAAGTCAACACGTTGGTAGGAATCACAGGAGGAAACAAAAACGGGTATCCGGTGAACGGGCTTTTCTCTATACCATTTGCCGGTCTGAATCCGGAAAATGGTGTACCGATGTTCTATGATGAGAATGGTACTATCACCAGTGATATCAATTTCCAAAGTACTTCAACAGATTACTTAAAATACGAAGGACCGACAGATCCCAAATATACAGGAGGATTTAACAATTCCTTTACTTGGAAAGGTATCTCATTAGATATTTTCTTCACTTTCCAAGCCGGAAATGTAATCCGGTTGAATCCTGTATTTAACAGCAGTTATAATGACTCTCAAGCAACCCCCAAAGAGTTCTTTAACAGATGGGAATTCAGAGGAGATGAGAAACATACTAATATCCCTGCAATAGCTGATAAAGATCTGATATCAGATTTGAGCAGTACTTATCCTTATTCAGCATACAATTATTCAGATATACGGGTAGCGAAAGGAGATTTCATCCGTCTTAAATCATTATCTGTAGGATATACCATTCCGCAGAAGCTTTTTAAATCGTGGAAGTTGTTCTCTGATATTCGTTTACGAGTAACCGGCAAAAACTTATGGTTACTATACTCTGATAAAAAATTGAATGGACAAGACCCTGAATTTGTCAATACCGGTGGTGTAGCCCAACCGATACAAAAACAAGTTATTTTTTCATTAGATGTCAGTTTCTAAATCATCCTTATACAATGAAGAGAATTAAAATATACTTATATATTGGAATCATGTCCTTTTGTACCAGTTGCTCTGACTTTCTGGACAAAGTGCCCGACGAACGTACTCAAATAGATTCTCCGGATAAAGTATCCGCATTATTAGTAAATGCGTATCCTAAAGTTTCTTATGCGGCTATTGTCAATACCCGTTGTGATTACATAACCGACTTCGGAAGCGTTTACTCTGGTGCACAACCAGGGGCCTTATTCAGCTTTATGGGGGAAAATTTCTTATGGAAAGACGTGATAGAAAATGGAAATGATTCCTTCGAAAACTTCTGGACAGGATGCTATGCAGCTATTGCAGTATCTAACCAAGCGCTTGTTTCTATCGATGAGTTAGGAACACCTGTAAGCACAATCAATCAAAAGGGAGAAGCACTCATGACCAGAGCCTTCTCACATTTTTGTCTTGCTTCACTCTTTGCCCAACAATATGACGAATCGACTGCATCGTTATATCCGGGTATTCCTTATGTAGAGAAACCAGAAACACAGCCAGTAGAACAATATGACCGGGAGACAGTGGCAGACACTTATAGAAAAATCACACAAGATTTTGAGGACAGCTATCCTCTTATGACGGATGGAAGCATTTATACAGCTCCCAAATATCATTTCAATAAGAAATCAGCTGCCGCCTTTGGTACCCGTCTTTATCTATTAATGAAACAATATGATAAGGTACTTGAATATGCCAATCAACTCATTTCCATACCGTCACAATTTGAAACATTGACGGATAGTAAAGGAGAACCTCTTAAAAATCAAGATGGCACCCCGCAACAATATATCTCAAAGGATGATCCTGCATTTTCGTTTGTAAGCAACAACTTTCATCCTTTTGCAACAACTTACATGGATGCAAGCGGATATATTGAAATGCGTTCGTATTTCTGCAGTTCTTCCACCAATGCCAATTTATTGATTACAGAAGCATTGTCTTCAATCGCCTGGGGAGAATTACCCTTCTATTCAAGATATGGTTTATCTTCTACTGACATTGGCAAGACAATCAATGCGGATAATGTTACAAATGGCATGTGGGCTATTCCCTATTACGGTACATCCAATTTCTACTTTATACCTAAATTTACCCAATTTACTAAACAAGAATCTTTAGACGCATCCAACTTTTTGCCGTATGCCAATATTCCTGTTTTGAGAATGGAAGAAGTGTTATTAAACCGTGCAGAAGCCTACCTAATGCTTAACCAATATGACAAAGCTATCGCTGATCTAAATTTATATGCCAGCCAACGTTTTGTTATAGCGAGAAGCCCGGCATCAAGCAGATATTATGATTCTAAAGAATTATGTATCACACGGGATAAGATACTCAATTTCTATAAAACCAAACTTAATAATACTGATCACTTTATCAATAAGTACAATCAGTCAGACTCTTGGAGTGATTTGAAAAAAGGTATCCTACTTGCAATACTTGATTTCAGAAGTATAGAGTTTTATAATGAAGGACTTAGATGGTATGATATTGTACGCTGGAATATCCCCGTCACCCATACCCAGGCTAACGGCAGCAAGTCCAGCTTAATGCCGGACGACGACCGAAGGGTACTACAAATTCCGGAAATGGCAACTATTTCGGGAATAAAACTTAATCCAAGAAATAACGTAAATAATTCATGGGAATAAAATGAAAACAACAAATCACATTGCCAAATGGATACAAGCATATTTCATGCTACTATTCTGCATTAGTACTGTTATTTTCACTGCCTGTAATGAGGACAAACTCAATCTTGACCAAGAGATTTATGGATTGGGTGGAAATGACGAGCAAAAAAATGAACTGGATAAATGGTTATATGAAAACTATACCCAAGCTTACAATATCGAAGTGAAATATAAATGGAACAGTTATGAACTGAACACTACCGCCCAACTAGTCCCCATTATGGAACGCTTCGTAAAACCTTCTATGGATATGATTCAACGAGTGTGGTTTGAGCCTTATAAACAATTGGCAGGAGATAAATTTCTTAGAGAAATGACACCTAAGAAAATCATTTTGGTAGGTAGCCCGGAATATAATGCAGATGGCAGTCAAGTATTAGGACAGGCTGAAGGCGCTCGTAAAATTACACTATTTGATGGTAATAGCTACAATCCGAGTGATGCAGACTGGATACGTTCTATCATGCATACCATTGAACACGAATTCGCTCATATTCTCCATCAAACCAAAATGTATGATTCCAGTTTCAAAGATATATCCGCCGGAGATTATAATCCGACAGGATGGACTTCTGAAACGGAAGTAAGCGCATTACTTGCCGGATTCTATTCCGCATACGCAATGTCGGGAGTTGATGAAGATTTCGTTGAAGTGGCATCATTAATTATGGTGTATGGAAAAGAATGGCGTGACTATCGAATTAATTTGCTCAAAAGTTTAACAACGTCTCCTCCTTCAGAGGGAGAAACAGCAGAAGAAACAGCACAGCGTATAGCCCTTGCCAATCAGGCACAAACGGCTTTAACCAGATTACTGGCTAAAGAAGAAATTGTGATCAATTACTTTAAAAATGTATGGAACGTACAGTTTTATGACGACGCAATGGGAAATAAAGGATTAGTATCTTTAGTACAAGATGCTATTAATCAAATTGTAAATGAAAACACTCCAGAATAAATAATTATGAAAATAGTTTATACATATTATCTTCTAACCTGTGTAGCATTGTGCAGTATATTTTCATCTTGCAATAATGAAACCGACATTTATATGGAAAACCCGGATAAACGGATTCAAACTAAAATGCAGGAATATACTGATATACTCACAGGAGCTCCCGATGGATGGATTGCAGAAATAAATACCCAATTAGGAGGTATTCACACCTTATGGATGCAATTCACTGCAGACAATCGAGTATCTATGATGTTCGATTATGTAGAATATTACCGCGACTTGAAAGCAAGTCCGTTTGAAAGTAGCTATATACTCAAGCCACTACAAGGACCAACTATATCATTTGATACGTACTCTTTCTTATCTATCTTTGCAGATCCCAACCAGCTGATGAATGGTGCAGGACAAGCAGGAACCGGATTAGGAGCAGACTACGAATACGAGATTATATCCTACAAAAACGATCAGTTTCTCCTAAAAGGAAGAAAAAACAAAATGGAAGCTACACTGACTAAAGCTACCAATGAGGAAAGAGAGGCCATCAAAAATGGCGCCTTAATGGAAAATCAGGATCAGGCTCCTATCTATCAAAAAAAATACTTCACTTTCAGTTATAAAGGACAAGCGTATGATTTTGTATCTAATGGTAGAAAAACAGGTTTCTTATCCGCTAACAATGGAAATCCGACCCTACAAATAGAAGGTTCTAAAATAGACCTGAACGGAAATATCGTAATGATGAACCCGTTAATCCTTAATGGTTACGAAATTTATCAGTTCAACAAGACATCCACCGGATACACTACACAAGTAGGCAATGATATACTTGAAATTAAAGGAGGTACTACACCAATTGTTCCTCTATTCAATGCACCTCCAGGAGCAATTCATCAGACAATGGTAGTGTACAACGATATGCAAAATCAATGGTCATCCGAATATTTTGATAAACATAAAGCTGCTGTTTCGAATTTATTTGCATTCACTCAAACTCAATTCTATATTGTGTATGTTGCCATACACATGTACACAGACGGAAGTATAGTGGAGATTGGTTATAAAATATATCAAAACGGTTCATTAGGAGCCGATACTTACGGATTCTATTATACATTCAACTATCAGAAGAATTCAGATGGTTCTATCACTTTTGGAGATTATACACCGTTCGATACAAGCAATCCTAATCACGAAGAGTTCGACAAATGTCTGTCACCTATTTTAGATGGTTACTTTAAAAAACACAAATTCTTCATTAAAAGCTGGCCGGCTTTGTACAACAATTCCAGCCAATATGTGATGTCCTCGCTAATTCCTGCAGAAGATAAGACACTTGGTGTCATGGTAGGCGTACCTATGACGTTCTAAAGTTTACTTTACATTTATAGGGATGCCTGAAAACGGCATCCCTCACTCATTAAATAGATATAAGAAAGAAGTATTTGTTTTCCAACCAATGTATATAATCTAAAAATGCCTATCTTTGCAGTCAGATTATCGATAACTAAATAAAAACGAAATAGATAAATGGCATTGCAATGTGGTATTGTAGGACTACCGAACGTGGGTAAGTCGACACTTTTCAACTGTTTGTCGAATGCGAAAGCACAGGCGGCAAATTTCCCTTTTTGTACAATTGAACCCAATGTAGGTGTAATCACTGTTCCTGACGAACGTCTGAACGCACTCGCTGAATTGGTGCACCCCCAACGAATTGTTCCTACAACTGTAGAAATCGTAGATATCGCCGGACTGGTGAAAGGCGCAAGCAAAGGTGAAGGACTGGGAAACAAGTTCCTTGCCAATATCCGTGAGACAGATGCAATTATCCACGTACTCCGTTGCTTCGATGACGACAATGTGACACACGTAGACGGAAGCGTAAATCCCGTCCGCGACAAAGAAATCATTGACTACGAACTTCAATTGAAAGACCTGGAAACCATCGAAAGCCGTATCCAGAAAGTACAGAAACAAGCACAGACGGGCGGAGACAAAGCTGCAAAGTTAGCTTACGATGTACTCGTTCAATATAAAGACGCATTGGAACAGGGAAAATCTGCACGTACAGTGACTTTTGAAACAAAAGACGAACAAAAGATTGCTCACGAACTGTTTCTACTGACCAGTAAACCGGTAATGTATGTTTGCAATGTTGATGAAGCAAGCGCAGTAAACGGAAATAAATACGTAAATATGGTACGCGAAGCCGTAAAAGACGAGAATGCTCAAATCCTGATTGTCGCAGCCAAAACAGAAGCGGACATCGCCGAACTGGAAACGTACGAAGACCGTCAAATGTTCCTTGCCGAAGTAGGCTTGGAAGAATCGGGCGTAGCACGTCTTATCAAATCTGCTTACAAACTCCTGAATCTCGAAACATATTTCACTGCCGGTGTACAAGAAGTACGTGCCTGGACATACGAAAAAGGATGGAAAGCTCCTCAATGTGCCGGAGTGATCCACACCGATTTTGAAAAAGGCTTTATCCGTGCCGAAGTTATCAAATACGATGATTATATCAAATACGGCTCGGAAGCAGCAGTGAAAGAAGCCGGAAAACTGGGTGTGGAAGGAAAAGAATATGTGGTGCAGGATGGCGACATCATGCATTTCCGTTTCAACGTGTGATTATCGGTTACCACCGACGACTTATTAATTACTAATTCGCTAACAATATGAAATATCTCATTGCAGGAACGGGAGGTGTAGGCGGCAGTATCGCAGGATTCTTGTCGCTGGCAGGCAAAGATGTAACCTGTATTGCCCGTGGAGCTCATTTGCAGTCGATTCAAACGAACGGTTTGAAACTGAAATCGGATTTGAAGGGCGAACATACGCTCCGGATTCCGGCAACTACCGCTGAAGAATTCAATGGAAAAGCAGATGTGATATTTGTATGCGTAAAAGGTTATTCGGTCGATTCTATCGTAGAACTGATTAAAAGAGCAGCGCACAAAGACACGGTTGTCATCCCTATCCTGAATGTGTACGGCACAGGGCCACGCATACAAAAGTTGGTACCGGAAGTCACTGTCCTCGACGGCTGCATCTATATCGTAGGCTTCGTATCCGGCACCGGAGAAATCACCCAAATGGGAAAGATATTCCGGTTGGTATACGGCGCTCATCGCGGCACGGTTGTGAAGCCCGGATTGCTGGAAGCTATCCAACAAGACTTGCAGGAAGCAGGCATAAAGGTAGACCTGTCACCAGACATCAACCGGGATACGTTTATCAAATGGTCGTTTATCTCTGCAATGGCCGTAACGGGTGCTTACTACGACGTTCCGATGGGAAAAGTACAGAAACCGGGAAAGATACGGGATACATTTATCGGACTTTCTACGGAAAGCGCTGCCTTAGGAAAGAAACTAGGCGTCGAATTTCCCGAAGACCCAGTCAGCTACAACCTGAAAGTGATTGACAAGCTCGACCCCGAAAGTACCGCTTCTATGCAAAAAGACCTGGCACGCGGACACGACTCGGAAATACAAGGATTGCTCTTCGACATGATTGCAGCAGCCGAAGAACAGGGAATAGATATACCGACCTACCGGATGGTTGCAGAGAAATTCAAAAAATCTAATCATTAACATTAATCCAATATAGAATGAATACCATGCTATTATCCATCAACTGGAACCCGAATCCCGAACTATTCAACCTGTTCGGCATTTCTATCCGTTATTACGGATTACTGTGGGCAGTAGGAATATTCTTTGCTTATGTGGTTGTTCACTACCAGTACCGGGATAAAAAGATAGAGGAAAAGAAGTTTGACCCGCTTTTCTTTTACTGTTTCTTTGGTATTCTAATCGGTGCCCGCCTAGGACACTGCCTGTTCTATGACCCGGGATACTACCTGTCTCATTTTTGGGAAATGATTCTTCCTATCAAGTTCATGCCGGACGGAAACTGGAAATTTACCGGATATGAAGGACTTGCCAGCCACGGCGGTACATTAGGACTGATAATCGCCCTTTGGCTGTATTGCCGCAAGACGAAGCTCCATTATATGGACGTGCTGGATATGATTGCCGTAGCTACTCCAATCACCGCCTGCTTCATCCGCCTTGCCAACCTGATGAACTCCGAAATCATCGGCAAACCGTCTGATGTGCCCTGGGCATTCGTTTTCGAACGTGTAGATATGCTCCCCCGTCATCCGGGACAGCTCTACGAAGCCATCGCTTATCTTATCCTGTTCTTCATCATGATTTACCTGTATAAGAATTACAGCAAGAAACTGCACCGTGGCTTCTTCTTCGGGCTCTGCCTGACTTACATCTTCACCTTCCGCTTTTTCATCGAATTCCTAAAAGAAAATCAGGAAGATTTTGAAAACAGCATGATGTTCAATATGGGGCAATGGCTAAGCGTTCCGTTTATCATAATAGGCGTCTATTTCATGTTCTTCTATGACAAGAAGAAAAAGAAAATAGCCTAAATCAAAAAAAGGGATTAGCGGTTCAAACATCACTAATCCCTCTTTCTTATCAATAAAACAAATGCCATTTCCCTAATGTCAGGACAACAATCGAAAACATATCCTAAGACATTATATACATTTTCAGCTTATTTCCCCCTGACTATCTTCTTAATATCATTCAGTTTATTCAGCGCTTCAATAGGAGTAAGATTATTCACATCAAGATTCAATATCTCATCGCGAATCTGACAGAGAATCGGATCGTCCAACTGGAAGAAGCTTAACTGCATACCTCCACGATTCTCGCTCACTTCTGCCAACGGTTTACCTGCTATGCCCTGTTGGCGATTATCAGATTCAAGCTGTTTCAATATCTCATTTGCACGTTTCACAATGCTTTTCGGCATACCGGCCATCTTTGCCACATGAATACCGAAAGAGTGTTCACTACCGCCACGTTCCAGTTTACGAAGGAAGATTACTTTATTATCAACTTCTTTCACCGATACATTATAATTCTTGATGCGCTTGAAAGATTTCTCCATCTCATTCAATTCATGATAATGCGTAGCAAATAATGTACGTGCTTTTGCTTTCGGATGTTCATGGATATACTCTACAATTGCCCAGGCAATGGAAATACCATCATAAGTAGAAGTACCACGACCCAATTCGTCAAATAATACCAGACTCCGGGAAGAAACATTATTCAGGATATCAGCCGCTTCATTCATCTCTACCATAAATGTAGATTCACCGACTGATATATTATCGCTCGCTCCTACACGGGTAAATATCTTATCAACTAAACCGATATGCGCACTTTCCGCAGGAACAAACGAGCCGATTTGAGCCAATAGCGTAATCAACGCCGTCTGACGCAAGAGTGCCGACTTACCGGCCATGTTCGGACCTGTAATAATAATAATCTGCTGTGTATCGCTGTCCAGCATTACATCATTGGCAATATACTTCTCACCTATCGGAAGTTGTTTTTCTATTACCGGGTGACGTCCCTGACGAATATCCAGTACGTCATTATCCTCAATAATCGGACGGATATAACGATTCTCACGGGCCACATTGGCAAATGACAACAAGCAGTCCAAACGTGCAATCTGATTCGCATTAATCTGTATCTGTGGAATAAATTCCATCAATGCCTGTACTAAGTCCGTATATAGCTGCGTTTCCAGAACCAGAATCTTATCTTCCGCTCCCAAAATCTTTTCTTCGTATTCTTTCAGTTCCTGCGTGATATAACGCTCTGCGTTGACCAACGTCTGTTTGCGAATCCATTCGGGTGGAACCTTATCCTTATGCACATTACGGACTTCGATATAATAACCGAATACATTATTATAAGCTACTTTCAAGCTCGGAATACCCGTCTCTTCGCTCTCCCGCTGCTGTATCTTTAGCAGATAATCTTTTCCTGAATAGGAGATTTGCCGCAATTCATCCAAGTCTGCGTTCACACCGTCCTGAATCACTCCACCTTTATTTATCAGTAAAGGAGGATCATTTTTAATCTCTTTGGCAATCCGGTCACGAATAGAAATACAAAGATTCAACTGTTCGCCAATGCGATTCAAGCTCGCATTATCAGCTTCCATACATGCCTGTTTTATCGGCTCAATTGCTTGCAAGGCAACTTTCAACTGAACGACTTCACGAGGCGACACACGCCCTACAGCCACTTTGGAAATAATACGTTCCAGGTCACCTATCAGATGCAACTGTTCTTCAATCAATTCCTTAAAATCTGGTTGGCGGAAGAAATATTCCACTACGTTCAAGCGTTCATTAATCGGCTTCTCATCCTTCAACGGAAAAACCATCCAACGTTTCAACAGACGCGCTCCCATCGGGCTGATCGTTCTGTCGATCACATTGATTAGACTACTGCCTCCATCATTCATATTGCCAATCAGCTCAAGGCTACGCACCGTGAACTTATCCAGACGGACGTATTTATCTTCTTCAATACGTGCCAATGAAGTGATGTGACCAATCTGCGTATGCTGCGTCATTGTCAGATACTGCAGGATAGCACCGGAAGCAATGATACCGTTTTTCAAGTGCTCCACTCCGAAACCTTTCAGATTCTTCGTTTCAAAGTGTTTCAGCAGTTTCTCACGGGCAGTCGTTTCTGTAAATACCCAGTCGTCCAGCTCGAATGTAAAGAACTTGTTACCGAAATTACCTTCAAACATCAGGCGTTTGCCACGTTCAAAAAGAATTTCCTTAGGGGCAAAGTTATTCAACAGTTTGTCTATATAATCAAAAGGTCCTTCTGCAGTAAGGAATTCACCGGTAGAAATATCGAGAAAAGCAACTCCACAGGAAGCCTTTCCGAAATGAACGGCAGCCAGGAAGTTATTCTCTTTATAGTTCAGAACATTATCATTGATAGAAACACCAGGAGTAACCAATTCGGTAATACCACGCTTCACCAGCTTCTTCGTCATTTTGGGGTCTTCGAGCTGGTCGCAGATAGCGACACGTTTTCCAGCGCGAACCAGTTTCGGAAGGTAGGTATCAAGGGCATGATGAGGAAAACCTGCCATCTCGATAGTTTTTCCTTTCCCATTGGCACGTTTTGTCAGTGTGATCCCTAAAATTTCGGCTGCAACGATGGCATCCGTAGAATATGTTTCATAAAAGTCACCGCAACGAAACAGCATCACTGCATCCGGATGTTTTGCCTTCAAATCCAGAAACTGTTTCATCATCGGGGTGAGGACGATCTCTTCTTCGTTCACGGGTGTCTCCTTTTCTTTTTTATTGAGTGCATAATGTGATTATCCTTGCAAAGATAACGGTTTTTCGGCAGAGAATCAACGGTATGCTCCGATTCAATTTTCAAAATTAATGTTACATACCTTGAAATAAGGAGGACTGATTTCTTAACAAGTAGGGGAAAACTATTAAAACGTGTTATAAAACATGCTATTTTTCTTGGATAATTTGCTAATTTCCCAAGAGTCCGTATCTTTGCAATGTGTTTTTCATAGTATTAGATTTAAGGTTAACAAAGGTTGGAGCAAGGCGTTGCTCCTTTTTTTATGCCTATACGCTTCGTCCCTATTTGATATAAACCAGCAGAACTCTCTCTTTTCAATCATCAGATTCTTTTGGCGCAATCTGAAATCCTAGAGATTCGGTTCAGAGCAACCCCACCTTTAAAAATAGATTCATTCCTGTCTCAGAAAGGAATGAAACAAATTCTTTTATAAATGCCATATTTTAGTTTTAATGTAAATATTATTACAGTAATAGATGCAATAGAAACAAATGGCGTTACCAAAAAAATGTCAATAAAACTCCTATGTATTTCTGATAGATAACACTGTTTTGTAAAGCACTGTTATCCAGTCGGTTACTATTCGGGGCTTTCCTTTAAAACCAACGCCCCGTTTCTCACCGAGAAACAACCTGTTCGACACCGAGAAACGAAGTGTTTCTCACCGAGAAACGAATTAACTGATAAAGTCCTAAACTTATAATTAAGGAAATTGTTAGTCTCTTTTATTTTTGACACTTCTATCGTAGGAATGCATATGTTGAAATATATTTCAATGATAATCTTATCATGTCCAAAATATAATGATATGGAATAAATTTATAACCATACATGAAACGAACCGTTTTGGGTATAGCAATTATGCCCCAAAATTGTCAAATTAAGCCACTTCTTTTTTGCCTTCTACAACATATCAAACTCCCCAATATGCAGTATAATGCAAAAAGCCAGTCGTAACATACCATGAACCAATTTTCTATACTTTTATAAAAATATAATAAACATCGAATGATATTCACTCAAACAAAAGCACACATTTTAAATACAAATATTATCATTTTTCTTGTTTATATCAGCTAATAATAATACATTTGCATATATTCAAACCAATATAATACAATTATGAATAAAATTACCATTTTTTCATTAACATTACTTTTCGCTCTAATTTTACCTTTATTTGCAAATGCACAGGTAACAGTGAAAGGTATTGTAACTGACGAAAGTGGGGTACCATTAGTAGGCGTATCCGTCCGCTATAAGGAGCTCCCCCAAGTCGGTGTTACCACAGATATTGATGGTAAGTTTTCCATCAAAGAGATGAAAGAAGGCAAGACACTTGTTTTTTCTTACATTGGCATGAAAAATGTAGAGCACTTATTGAAAGGAGCAACACCTTTTATCAAAATTAAAATGGAATCTGCAACAAGTGAACTGGATCAAGTTGTCGTTACAGGTTATACCCAAACTACTTTTAAGAAAATGACTGGTTCTGTCGGAATTATCTCGGCCGACCAGTTAAAAGACCAAGCCCAACCAACGGTAGACGCCCTCATGCAAGGTAAAATAGCAGGAGTGGCCGTATCAGCCATATCCGGACAACCTGGTAGTACACAAAAAATACGAATCAGAGGTACCAATACAATCACCGGAGATGGTGAGCCACTATGGGTTATCGACGGAGTTCCCATGCAAAGTGGAAGTACCGATATGCCTACCAGTGCTGAAATAAAATCCGGTCAATTTGACGACTTGTTCATGAATGGTGTCGCTGGCATCAATCCCAGCGACATAGAAAGTATTACTATTTTGAAAGATGCTTCAGCCGCTGCTATTTATGGTTCGCGAGCAGCCGGTGGGGTAATTGTTGTCACCACCAAAAAAGGCAAATCAGGAAAAGCCCAAATAAACTATTCAGGCAATGTATCAGTCACTTTACCACCCCAACGGAACTACTCTTTGATGAATTCACAAGAGAAGCTTGCCTATGAACAGGGATTATGGGATGAATTCTCTGCTCCTGGATTTGAAGCCGGGGCAAATGACTATCCGGTGGTAGGAGTAGTAGGCATCATTCGTGCTGGTAGGGGAAAGTTTGCCGGATGGAGCAAAGAACAACAAGATACGTATATCGAAGAATTAGGTAAAACGAATACCGATTGGTACGATGAACTGTTTCGCAACAGTGTTTCTACCACCCACAACCTATCCATTAATGGTGGTGGAGACAAATACACCTATTATACTTCACTAGCATATACCCGCAACGCTGGTTTATTGAAAAATAATGATTACGACCGTTATAACCTGACAGCTAATCTATCAATGCACCCCAGCCAGAAAGTCAAGATTGACTTTGGGGCATCCATGTCTTATCAATATTCAAAGTCCCCGGCACTGAATAGTCTCGATCCTTTCCAATATGCTTATTTTGCCAATCCATACGAAAGTCCGTATAACGAAGACGGCAGTTACCGGGCAGATGAAACATATTATGCACTAGGAGAATATAACAATAAAAAGACTAGTTCCAAGATTATACCTGATTGTGGATTTAATGTACTTCGCGAAATGGACGAAACTTCTTCACGCACTAAGAATATAAAAACAATGGTTCGTGCAGGAATTGATTACAGCATTATCAACCATTTGCGTTTTGTGGGTCTGGCTTCATATACTTATTCCACCAACCGTCTAAAGGAAATATATGGTAAAAACACAAAAGCAGCTTTAGACAACCGTCTCTCTATCGATAACAATACTAATAAGGAATATGCTTCTATCTTGCAACGCAATGTAGATAATGAGAGCTATATGGTCCGCGGGCATTTTGCTTATGATGATTCTTTTGGAGACCACTCTGTCTCCCTTATAGCCGGTGCCGAATTCCGCGGAAGTAAATCAGACGGTTTGTACAGCAAACGATACGGTTACGACGAAATCACCGGAAATGCCATAACCCCACTTCCTGATGACCCGACAGGAGTAGGCTACGAGAAGCTGAAAGCCTATCTCGCTGCTATTGATGGCTCGAACGGAGAAACATGGAGCGAACAACGCTTTGTCTCTTTCTATGCATCTGCTGACTATTACTACAAAAACAAATATGTACTGAATGTCTCTTTCCGTACTGACGGTAGTTCTAATTTTGGTAGTGACAAACAATTTAATCCTAACTGGGCAGCCGGCGCAGCGTGGAATGTTAGTGAAGAAGATTTCATGGCTTCGCTGAAACCCGTACTGAACAGATTAACACTCCGTATAGCAACCGGATTTACTGGTAACATCAACCGTAGTGTCAGCCCACAAATGATTATCAGTTAC
Organism: Bacteroides sp. AM16-13; assembly: GCF_003602705.1. Lineage (NCBI taxonomy): Bacteria > Pseudomonadati > Bacteroidota > Bacteroidia > Bacteroidales > Bacteroidaceae > Bacteroides > Bacteroides sp. AM16-13. The sequence goes on along the minus strand of NZ_QTLK01000019.1, from coordinate 18,584 downwards.
TACGATGACTACCGGAATATTTCCAACAATATTTATCATATAGGAAAAGTAGTTAGTCCACCGAATCCCAATCTACGTTGGGAAAAGACGCAAGACGTGAAAGTGGCTCTTGATTTCGGAATGTTTAACGACCGCTTGACAGGTATAGTGGAAGGATACTACCGGAAAAGTAAAGATATTGTAACAGGTGTGCAAGTACTAAGCAGCACAGGATTCACCCAACAGAAATACAATACTGCCAATATTGACAACAAAGGTATCGAAGCTACCCTGAATGGAACTCCTGTTAAAACAAAAGATTTCAGTCTGTCTCTTTCTGCCAACATAGCTTACAACAAGAATAAAGTGACCAAATATAAAGCTTCCTATAGCAGCATGGGATATAATAACTTATGGGAGGGCTATCCTGTAGACGCCATCTATAGTGGGAGATACACAGGTATTGACCCCGAAACAGGATTATATACATACCAGCTGCGTCCCGATGCTGAAATACACACAGCTACCGACTTGAATAAGCCCGATAATTACCGGTATTATCTAGGCACGAGTGAAGCTCCCGTAACCGGAGGATTTAATGTAACCGCCGAATATAAAGGTATTCGCCTTAGCGTAAACGGAACTTTTGCCACAGGAGCCAAAAATTTTGAATTCATCAAGTCGCCAACTTCAGCTAACACCGTAAGCGGTAATGGGGTATTTAATTACACAGAACGTGAACAAGTCTTCCAAAATGATTTGTTCGCACACCATCTGAATGTTCCGAAAGTAGCAGCCGACCGTTGGACGCCCAATAATACAAATGGCACTTATCCGCGCGTATGGAATCCGTTCGGTGAGGTTTACGGATTTGGCTATTATAACCCTATGCACAAAGAAATCACGCATGGAGCTTTCCTTACCAACTTATCTTATGCCAGAATTAAGAGCATCATTTTAGGATATACGCTACCTAAGAAGTTAATAAGTAATTCGGCTCTCTCCAATGTAGATTTCTCTTTGTCACTGAACAACTTCTTCACATTCACCAGCTATTCAGGCATGGATCCTGAAACCCCCGGTGCTACTTATCCGATAAGCCGTTCTGTGATGTTTAGCGTAAATGTTGGATTTTAAATAACAATAAACGATGAAAAATAAACTATTCATATCTATCTATTGTGGTCTGATGATATTGTTGGCTTCCTGCAACAATTACTTAGACGTAAAGCCCAAAGGAAAGATAATTCCTGAAACAGCTGAAGATTTTTCGACCATTATCCATTATTGGTTGGATCAGATAGAAAAAGGAAGAGATGACGTTATCATTCCCAATCCAGAAGTAATGACAACTTTAGAGATGTTTGCCGATGACTTGAATGCAACGCTTGCCAGCAATTTCGGCTATACGAGCATTTATGTGGGAAGTGCCATTAACAAAAATCAGGCCACTTACAAAACACTCTACTCTGTTATCAAAGACTGTAATATGGTTATCGGCAACATGGATGATACGGAATCCGATTTAGCTAGAACCCTATTGGGAACAGCCTGGAGCATTCGTTCTATTTGCTATTATAACCTTATGCAGCGCTACTGTGAGCCATACCAGCCGGAGACGGCAAAAGAGACTCTCGGACTTCCACTTGTCGACGATTTTGATATGGAAGCAAAGCCTGCACGCGCCAATCTGAAAGAAACTGCTGAATTTATAGAAGAAGGATTCCGGAAAGCCCTCTCATATAATGTGTCTAATGAAGACTTTATCTTTACTTCATCCGTGACAAAAGCCTACTTCGCACGTTTCTTCTTTTGGACACAGAACTGGAGTAGTGCCATTACCTATGCCAAAGAAGTATTGGAAAAATACCCGATGCTGGAAGCTGACGAATATGTAGAAGCCATTAACCAGAAACAAGCAAAAGCACACAATGTCATTATCCGTTCATTCACCATGGATGATGATATAGGAACCATGAGTTACGCAACTGCACAAGCCGATATAAAATCAAGACCTGTCGACAGAAATTTGGTTGATTTATTTGCGGCCACCGACAATGACGTACGTCGCAAATGCAACTATGATTCCAAACGGATTGTCAATAAAATCATCACCACCAAGTTTCGTAGTGAAGAACTTTGCCTGATTATAGCCGAAGCCCACGCACATCTGAATCAGGAAACAGACGCACTAGGTTATCTTAACCAGCTTCGTTCCAAACGAATCACTCAGGATTATATAGCCTACACGATTGACAATCTCCCAGAAGTTTTCCAACAAAATATAAAAACCGACGCCACTGGGATCCCTTTGACAAAATTGATGTCAGCCATCCTCTGTGAACGCCGTAAAGAATTGTTTGTTGAAGGCGACCGCTGGTTTGAATTAAAACGCAACGGACGTCCGGAATTTTGGGTCGCTGCCAAAGGAAAGAAATTTATCACAGAAAAGTATCTGTATACTTTTCCTATTCCCAAAGCAGACATCAGATTATTTCCTGATTTGCTCATTCAAAATCCAGGCTACATAGAATAATTTATCCATAAAAAACAGAAACAGTTATGAAAAAGATACTATATATCCTATGTTTCATTCTCACAGGTTCTTCCGCTTTCTTGGTTTCATGTGATAAACCGGAAGAACTGACCCCAAAAGTAGATAATACATCAGAAGATTATTTACTTCCCACCGGAAATATCCTGAATGCACAAGACCGTGAAGAAGTACAAGCATTATGGGATGAATACAACAATGCCATTAACCAATAAAAAGGGATTAAAATGAAAACAAAAATCAAAATAACAGGCTCCTTCCTGCTAATGATTATACTAATCATAGTGTCGGCAGCTTGCAGTGATGACGACTCGTCGGGTGCAAAGTTATCTTTTAGTCGCTCCATATACATATTACCTTCTAACGGTAGCCTGGAAGTGGAATTGAGAGCTTCTGTAGCACCTGAAACAGACTTAAGCATTCCTGTCATCATTGAAGGTACTGCCATATTGGATGAAGACTATGAAATTTCTGCTAACGGGTTCATGATAAAAGCCGGAGAAACAAGTGCCACTTTAACCATTACTCCCAAAAACAACCTGACTGCCAACCGTGAAATCCGCCTTTCCATCAACCCGGTTTCCGGATATGCGCTCGGTGACAAGAAAATAGCGATTATCCCCGTTGAAGTGAAAGAGCACATTATGTATACTTTCAAGCCTGTGATCTATCGTCTGTTAAGTGAAATAGACATTAGAATCGAAGTGGAAGGAGAAAATAGCGGCAGCAGTTTCAGGGCAACAACAGACATCGTGTTGCCGATAGAAATAGACCCGTCCAGTACAGCCATATTGAACGAAGATTTTGAACTTGAAAACGGAATAACTTCCGTCACCATTCCAAAAGGTTCTTACTACACACGTTTTAAGATAAAAATAAAAGAAGGAGCAGAAGATTATACAGGAAAAAACGCTATCCTTAAACTAGGTACACCAGTTGACAACTCCGAACTCTACTATCCGGGCTCATTTGTATCCTATAATATAAAACTGGATCAGTTAAAGTTTACTGACATGCTGGGCAAATGGAAACCTGTAGAGATTAAAGATAAAGACAACTATGTATATATTGGTATGCCTGACGAAGACTGGGTAAATAGTCTGCCGGAAAACAATGGAGCGAATGACTACCTGGAATTTGTACATCAAGAAGATGGTACAGATAAAATAATCCCATACCTGACGGGAGATTTAAAGAACTTCTTTTGCAATCCTCAAGGACACACTGTTGTTTTCGACCATATAGAGAAAGGCATCTATAACTGGATAGCTGACGAAGAATATGACGCTCCTTATTTCATCACCTCGCAAGTGAATCGTTGTTTCTCAAAGAGAAAAACAGAGCTTGGAAATGCATTTATAGGATTGGATAAGATAGATGATAATAATATCATCATTTACTTTCACGATTTTATACCAACTGATTTCTTCAGCTCAACGTTTGAAGAGTACGGTCATTATTTCGATGCGAGTTTCTTTGGTATAACCTACGCATTCACAAGGGTAGTAGAATAAACAAAACAGAAGAAAAACTTCATTAAAAATATAAGCCAATTAATTCATCTTATCACGAATTAATTGGCTTTTTTATATCTAATCATTTTATAGATTATATCTATTTCCGCAGTGCCTTCTCAATCGTAAACAATCGGTAATCATACTCCTCTTGCATTTCCCGGTTAGGTGCTACTGATTTCGCTCTCGTAAACTCACTTTTCAAATCCAACAGACAGCCATACCAGAATGGAGCCCGTTCAGGAGCAGAAGAATAAGGAATGCTCTCAATTGCCGTCATCCCCCGGTAAGGACAGACAGTCTGAATAGTCAGTTTAGAAGAAGCATTAGCTGTCTCATCTTTCCCTTTCGGCACATTTACATTCGACCAAGAAATGACAAAACTCAGCAATTGTCCCTGTAAGAAACGTTTCCAGTCGTCAGGCTCCTTTCCTGCCCTTGTTTCCTTGAAAAGATGATTCTTCAAATCTTCAACAGCCTGCTGTTGCGTATAAGGGTCACTCGATTTGCTTTCGCTAAGCCAAAGGTTATTGAGCTGTATTAATAGCAAATTGGCGAAAAACTTCTGTGAATAGTCAGCAGCGCTACCTGTCAGCGCACAATGATTCAACAGTTCCCGATTGTCCAACCAGTTCATTTGACTGATAGCTTCCATCATCCACTGGTACGAACGACGTTGCAACTCTTTGGATACCGGTTGATAAGAAGGGTAACTATCCCCTTGATAACTGTCATTCAAATAGATTCCACCAACTTGCTGCAATACATGCTTCACGTATTCATCCGCCTGATTGATAATTTCTCCATATAGTGAGGCTCGTTTTTCATAGTTGAAATCTTCCTTGTCTAACCATTGGTTTGCATTCGCCACTACTTTACCCAAATTCTCAAAAGCAATGGTTGCCGCACGAATAGCATCATTTCCCAAATCCATCTCCATTCCGCGAGGATCATAATAAGCTTTCCTGCTCTGCGGACGTTTAAAAAGCAATAATGGGTTCTGATTCCGTTCAGAAACCAGTTTCCGCAGATCCGGCAATTCTTCTTGCGGTGTTTTCTTATTCATAGGCTGATAAAGATAACGAATCGCCCAATGGTCATATTCTCCCAGTACTTGTTGCGTCAAAGGTATATCAGTACTATAATTATCAACCGAAAGTAAATAGTTCATCGGCAACTTATCCATGACTGACGCAGACAACCCATGTTGTTTTACAAACTCTTTCGATTGGAGCGAATCAACCGGATAAGCAATAGATCCTGCCATATTATCCGTCAACCCCAAACAATGCCCCCAATGCCTCAACAACAACGAAGTCAATGCTTCTTCCACCAAATCTTCATCCGGCATCAATGTACGGGCTTTCTCGTTAAAGGAAGCTGTCTGCAAGAAATAATTCAGCTGAATTTTCGAAGCTAAATTATGAGGGATATAAATATTGGCACTTATTATTTCTCCTGTCAACGGATCACTCCAATAATTATCCGTAATCTGACCGGAAGGTGAAACGACATACCGGATACAAGACTTAGTAATACTGTTGGCATCAAATCCTATATCTTTAGGGTAAGGTTTCACATCTAACGCATTAGAAAAACCTATTTTCTGAAAGCTTTTGTTCCATATCTCAGCGCTACGATACACACACTTCTGCCATTTTTCAGGCAACAGCGTATCCACATAGAAAACAACAGGTTTATCAACAGCCAGGTTCCAGCGATTCACCCAATACTGTATGTTGCTGCCTTGCTCCTTATCCGAAAAATTCACCTTGCCGCTCCATAAAGTTCCGATACGAGGATCAGCCAAACGAGGACAATAATCCCCATCTTCCGGTAATAACATAAAAGTACGCTTCACAACTGCGCTGAAGGGAATATTTTCTGCTATCGGAAAAATACCGAATAATGACATCGCTAATTCATAGCTCATATAGCATGAAATAGATACATTATCTGGATAAGAAGCTATTCCGGATATCATTGATTGTTTCTGTTTGAAAGAGGCTTTACGCTTCACCCAGCCCCCCATCGTATTGTATGCTTTCGGATCAATCGGATTCATGTATTTATCATCCTGAAAAACATAAGATGTAACGTCAATCACCAAAGCGCTGTCCGGAGAATAAGCCTTTATAGAAAACTGATTTAAAATGACATCACTGAAACTTTTTTTCAGCGCATCTCCGATACGGGAATCTTGTTCTGTCACCGGACGGTCCGCTACCTGATATAACCTAACCAAAGAATCGGACCGGCAGAATTTCACTTGTAAAGGTGCAACAGGGCAAAAGCCAACAGATGATTCCTGAGGGTTACTTAGTTTATCGACTACACCTCCCATCAGCAAACGTTTACCCAACACATCTCTGGGTATTTCCATATATACTTTATCGTCTACCCAATAAAGATTCATCAGTCCTTTAGTTTCGACGCTATTCGGTTTATCCTTCAACAGTTTTTCGTATGCGCTTTTGGGTTTAACCTGCTCTATTTTCCCTTTTTTCTTTTTTTTGGCAACAGCCTCCAAAGGAGAAAAGACAAACACACCAAATACTGATAAAAAGAGCAAAAAGATATATTTATTCTTCATAATCATCTGTTTAATGCATTATTCATTTGATGAAGCAATAACTGATAATGAAGCCGCGTATCTTTATCAACATGTTGCTTCCGGCTGTTTAATAAATTACGTATGCGCAGGAAATAACCATAACACATACTATCCTGGTTTTTGGGAATAAAATACTCTGCCATTGGTTCGTCAAATCCAGCCACTGGATTAAACATACGCCCCAGATCGGACGCACAACAACATCCTTTATGCCCTACACCTGTTTTATGATGAAAAGCAGCTAACTGCCCCCATGCATCTTCTTCACTTTTCAATGATTTAGTATCTTTACTCAATCGGATTCCGGCAGTCGAAGCCAGGTGTTTGATAAACAAATTCTGCAGTTTCATTTGAGCAGCACTTAATTTACGTCCTTGTATAGTAGGATTCCATATATATGTATAAATATCATTCATACATTCATCAACATCATATCCTTCTTCTTTACCGGCTTTTAATGCCGAGAATTCTACCCGGGCAGGAGCTTTCATCAATAATTTCATCATTACATCCCGCAAAGCCTCCGATGGCTTCCCTACCATAGGCAGTACCTTCAGCACATTTTCATCATCCAGCCAATCCAAGGTCGCCAATTGCTCCAAAAAGTAATTCATTGCCTCTTTCTGCTTCTCTTTAGGTTCAACCTGCAAGGCTTCCACCTTATCACCAACCAATTTTTCATGCAAATAGATTCCTCCTATATTATGATATACATGCAACATATAAGTCAGATATTGCATGATTATACCATCGTAAATATCCGACCGATGTGTATAATCCACATCTTCTTCTCCTAGCCATTGATTCAGATTAGCCAGAATGTATTTCAGATTTTTCACTCCATATCGGGTTGCTTTCACTGCATCATCACCCAAATCTTCCGTTTGAGAACGAGGGTCGAGTATATCCGACTGCTGCTTGCCATACCGATATACAGGATTATCTGATAAATCCGTAATCCACTTCGAAGTGATGGCATATTCCTCTTCCGGAGTTTTAGCTTCCGGCACAGGTGTATAATTCCAGCGAATCAGATAATCGTCATACAAACCAAAATATGGCGGCATCATACGTACTCCCCGTTCCATATCACCAGGTTGTGCCACATAATTAAAACGCGCGTAATCCATAATGGAAGTGGTAGTACCATGCTTCTGCGTAAATGAAGGAGAACGGAGCGAATCTACGGGAATTACGGAAGAAGCACTCATATTATGCATAAATCCCAAACAATGACCCACTTCGTGAGAAACGACATAACGTAAAGCATCGTCCATCACCTCTCTTGGAATTACTTTATGACGTACACGCTTATCGGCTTGAGCAGTTTGAATAAACAGCCAATTATTCAACAATTTTATGACGTTATGGTACAGATATACCGAAGCATTCAATATTTCTCCACTACGAGGGTCAACCCACGATGGTCCCATTGCATTCTCAATCCCTATCGGAGCATAACGGATACATGAATATTTCAAATTATCCGCATCAAATTCCGGATCGTCTTTCGGAAATTCTTTAGCCTGGATAGCTTGTGTAAAACCGATTTTTTCAAATGGCTCATTCCATTGATTGACAGCTTCAAATATAGATGCTTTCCAACTTTCAGGAAAACAACTGTCTACGTAGAATACAATCGGTTTAATAGGAGTCACTTTCTTCCCTTCAATATAACCTCTCAAATCTGAAGGTTCCAAACGCCAACGATTTGCATAATAGATAGAACGAGTTGTCTGTTTAGCAGCTGAATATTCATTTTTCATTGTAGGAAAAATGCCAATTCTGCTATCCATCAATCGGGGACGATAAGGAATCGTATCCAATAATATAATCGAACGGGTTACCTTTGCGGTCAGAGGTTCGTCTTTTATGTCTTTCCCTTTGCCCCCAGTCAACGAATAAGTATAATTCAAGCAACTACGGACTGATATGTTATCTTCAAAAGCCTTAAAACCATCAATAAATGATTTGTTACTTTGAAATGAGGTCAAACGTTTACGTCCCCCTGATGTATTCACGCTGTATTTATCGAACGGGGACATTAATTTATTGTCACTTACAAAGAAATCGGTAACATCAAAAACAACTGCCGTACTGTCGTTATTATAAGCCGAAATATCAAATACTTGCAGAATGGCATTCATATTACTCATCTCAATAGCTGCCTTCAATCGGTGACCATTGTCATCACCCACATTATTGGTCTGCACTGCCGACAAGCAGACTTTATTATTCAATTTCTCAAAACGAAAATGAAGAGGTTCGGTAGGTTTCGAACCAATAATAGCATTCTTATTATCACTAATTTCTGTTACTGTAGAACCTAGTAACATATCACGTTGCAACATTAATAAGGGAAGTTCAAAATAAACTTTCTCCTTTACTTTATGTACAGTGATAAAACCTTCTGCTTTTGAATGATTAGATGAGAACAGTTTATCATAAGCAGTTTTTTCTTTCTCAACAGACTCCTTCTTTTTTGACTTTTTGCGTTTAAAAGAAATAGCATTTGCTGATACACTCCCTCCTAGTATAGAAAACACCAAAAGAGCCACCCAAATTCTTTTCATTTTGATAATAGTGTTAATTCATATTCTGTAATAGGATACAAATTTAAGAATTATAAAGAATTAACTCCAATAAAATCGACTTTTCCTCCAGAAAAACTACACAATATTTTTTGTAATACATCAACCTATAAATTACACTTCACTTATAAACTGCTCAAAACTATATTTAAAATCCTCATTCAATATTAGCTTATACTCCTTGGTGAATTGATCAAATGCAGTATATGCCATTCCCATACGTTTCAAATCCACTAAAGCACGGCACTTAACGCGAACAGACTCTTCATCTAATGAATCAAATCGCAGAATACAATTTGAGATTTGTATTCTCAAGTTATCATTTCCTACAAATTGCTTGCTATCTCTTAACCGACTCAGAAGATCAATCATTGAATCGGAATAATCTGCTTTAAAACTATCTACCCAATCAAATTGCATATTAGGAAGCAATTGACCAAATGAAGCCAGACTCAATAATTTTTCTAGATCTTCCTTATGGACCACATCTAAAGGCGCCATCTTTTGCATCAATTGATTTGCTATAGTATAATCATTATATACATGCCCCTTATTAAGAAAGTACCAATAACCATTTGCTGATGATATCTCCGTATCTCCTACCTCTTCCAACAAAAGACGTATCTTACGTATATTTACACTACGGTTATTAGAGAAACTCTCCTCGGACTTATCATACCACAACAATTCTTTTAACTTGATATTAGAAATCCCCTTATTATTCTGATTGGAATAAAGAATAATAACAGATAATAATTGACGCATAATAGGCGTAAATTTTCCGGTAATGTCTTTTAAATCCCGATTAATAACCTGAAATCCGTTTAGCATATAAATTCCTGGTGTGGTGTTCAATACAGGAGCTTCAAACGAGGAATATAGGTGGTCATTTTCTTGAATTTCTTTTTCACTATTTATATCTGAAACAACCCCTTCTTCTTTTTCACAAATATCTTGTTGTGAAATAGATATAGCTTCTTTCTTATCATGCTTTCTGCTATTCTTTAATCTCCACCCAATTCCCCCTAAACCTGCTACACAAATACATATAAACAGTAATTTCCACCAAGTCCCCCTGTTTTCCTGTACTGTTATATTTTGAATAGGCAACACTGGAGATGCAATAGAATAAATATTAGCTTCATAATTATTCCCCTCTACTTGGTGAACTGTTACAGCGTAATAACATTTTTCTGAAGCAAGATAAATTAAATCTGCATGAGAATTAACATCTAAGAAAGTATAAGGTATTGTATCACCTAAAACAGTTTCTTGTCCATTCTCCAAATTTAAATCTTTCAAAACTAGAGAAGATAGAAAACGACCTGAAGAAAAAAACAATCCTTTTGCATGTTCACCTTTTTCTATTTCATCAACTATCAACGTAGAAGCAGCTACCTCATCACAAAGATTCTCCGGCATAGCCCACTTTTTTTCCAAAGAATAATCATTCAAGTTCAATTTATACAAATCCTTATAATGAACGACCCCATACTCCTGTTTGCCCAAGTCATTTCCCAATCCTCCATAAATATAAACCAGCGAATCGGTCTTCCCTATGGCACTCAAATAGCGAGGAGTAATCACATCCGGCAACTCTCCCTTTATCACTTCACCCGATAGAGATATTCTATTCAACTCACGGGTATACAAATGAAATCCATATCCCAGAATTTGTACAATTGATGAATCTTTTGGATTGAAAAACCGATTATGTTGTGTATAAGAAGACTGCCTTTTCCGTTGGATAGGAATAGACCAACTTTTTGTTTGAAAATTGAAGAAAGACAAATTCTCCCCATCAGGCTTCTCAAAGTCATAATAAACCAACTGACTACCTTTATCTTTCAAAGGAACAAAAAGAAACTGGTTAGTGATCCGATTTACATCAATCAATGGCGAGAAAACATATTCTTTTGTTGTACTCCGTATTAAATCATATTTGACAATACGATCTTTTGCAATAAAATAACATGCCGACTGATCTTCACACGGGACAGGAAAAGTCTTGGATGAAAAAGATAACGTTTTCTTATGTTTCCAATACATATGACTATTAATAATCCATTCCGGATTTGATATAAAAGCTGTCATCTGCCGAAACTTGTCCTGAAGCAAAGTGTCAGATACTGCTTGCTCCAACGACCATTCATATTTTATGCTCCCAGGTTCCAGACCGATCTGTACATCTTTCAAAATAATAGGTGCCACGTCCGAAGTTGTGTAAGAAGCTAATTTATTAGCACCAAAGCAGACTTTAACAGAATGATTATCCGGGGCAGCAACTTTCTCTTTAGAAATAAGAGAACCATTATTTCTGACATATAACGTATCATTTTTATACTCCAATTCTATCTTTATCCTATTCCACTCATGAATATCGATAGTCGCAGAAGAATGTATCTTTCCTAAATATTGCTGGTCTTTAATCAAACACAAATAAGGCTCTTCGTTCACAGGATTAACCAATATCAGATTGAGGCTATTTTTATTGTCAACAATCATACGGCATACATAACCAAAATGCTCGCCTTTTTCCCTAATCTTCAAATCAAAAGAAACAGATAAATAATCTTTGAATCTCACTCCCTGATTGCCGGACGGTATGATGAATGAAGTACGTTCATCTTTTGAATATTCATAAGCACGAAAAGAAAGGCCTCCGATATTTTCACCACCCCAAGTGACTATAGTCTTCGAGATAAATAAAATATAAAATAACAGTCGGATATATTTCATAGCAAAAGCTTATTTGAAGCAAAGATATAAAAAATATGTTTTTTCAATCTTAGGATATTAAAATAATATAGTTACTCTGCACCAATAACGAAATATATCCGGCTATTATACTCCACATCCCTATCGAACCGGCATCCGGGACGAACGCAGTTCTCCTCTCAAATATTTAGCAGCTTCACCTGCCAGCCAAAGATAATGATCGGGTGCTTCTCCTTCATAAGTTATAAAAGAACTTTCACCCACCGGAGGTGTATTTGTACATTTAAAGAAAGCTGTCCCCTCATCTATCTCATCAAACATTGCCAAATAAAGGCTTTCTGCTCCTGCATCTACAGCACCTTTTACCTGTTTCCAGAAGAAACGTCCCCCTAATCTCGGAATCATGTTTTGCGGAGCATCCTTTTTCATGTTATGCCAACTAAAGCCCGGAAACAACACCGGTATATAATCTTTACCATTCGCTTTGCACCACTTTATATCTTCCTCTATCGATTTACGATATGGCTCATACGTATTATTATCAAAACGTCCTACCAACCATGGATGGACAATATCCGCCTGTTTTACCAGTTCAAGTAATCTCGTATCAGAAACAGCATCTATCGTTAATGTCCGCCAATGAGTAGGTACACCTACCAATATGGAACAACCTTCACTCTTCAGGAAATCAATGATTTTCTTTACCTGCTCATATCCATATTTACGGCGATCATTAAACCCTATTCCCCAAACAGCAACTAACGGTTTACCATGATGATAAACATAATGATTGTTGTTCCGGGAAACTAGTTTATACTTCTCACACAGCTCTTTCCAGTCACGTATCAATATATCTTCTTCACCGGCTTCCATACCGGAAAGGTCATACATCAGGCAAATTGCCCGGTCATACTTTTCCGCCGAAAGAACAGCATTATTCAGTATCTTATTATAATTATCCTTCCCTTTCTGATTTCGTATAGAAACAACAAAACGTTGCATAAATACCCCATCAATTCCATATTGCTTCATCCATTTAAAATGCAGATCTGTAGTAGAAGCATCATACGAACTAAAAACCTTTGCTGGTGTCTCATCAGGTAACTTAAAAGCCGTTTCATAGGTTTTCTCATATTCAGAAACATCCGGCCAAAGATCAATGGTACACTTGCCCGGTTTGAACTCTTTTTCTTTTTCAAAATGTTTCCAACCCAAACCAGCACCGTCTTCAGGAGTATTAAACCAACCCTGATACCCTGCCATCACTAAATTCTTTATTGATTTGAAACGGACACGACTCATCGACTCCGTCGTTTTTGTCGCCGGATCAGACATCACCACCTCTTTAGGAAGTTGATTTAAGGCAATAAATTCACTGATAAACCGATCCGGATATACTTTCACAAGATTCATCCCTTGATACCCTGTCCCCAGCACCTTTCCTACCGGACCTATCGTTATCATTTCCATATCGTCCACCTTTCCATAAGCATTGTTATGTAAATGCCCCGCAAATATTGCGTTTACTCCATATTTCTGAAACAAACGCACATATTTCTCTCGCATAGGCAAAGAGAAATTCGAATAATTCACAGGTTCATCCATCCGCTTTAGAAAAACAGAGCAATGGGTAAAAACAAACTTGAATCTGGCATCCTTCGTTTTCTGTAATTCCTGTTCCAGCCACTTAAATTGAACTTCTTCCCTCTCCTTGTCCTCCTCTTTTATTATATTTGAATCAATACCTATAAATGCACAATCACCATACCTGAATGAAAAATGGGTTTCTCCGTAGTTTTTTTTATAATTATCTATAGAAGCTCGGCTGACCTTACCTATATCGTGATTTCCCGGAATCATATAAACCTTTACTGAAGAGTCTATTTGAGCAATCATCGACTTATAAGCAGCAATCTGTTCCTTACTCTTCGAATTATTTACAAAATCACCGGTTATCACCACAAACGGAGGTTTTAACTGATTTATAGCTGTCACAGCCTTATTCATAGCCTCTGTTTCTGCCGAAATACTCTTATTATTATCCATGAAGCCAAATTGGGGATCACTTAATTGCAAAAAGAAAAAGGGAGCAGAATCCGCAGCTATCCCATGAGATACAAAAACAGCCAAGAGAAAACAAACGACCGATATTATTTTCTTTCTCATAAATTATTTATTGTTATCACGAGATACGACGATCTGCCTGATGTGTCGTATCCCGTTATTAATAACTATTACTTCTTAAATTGATTTCTGGTTATCTTCAGAAATTCTGATTTGTTTTCCTCCGTCGGTTCCAAATTCGTTCCTTTCTGGTAATTATTCCATGAATTGACTAACACAATGTTTTTACTTCCGATATTCCGTTTAGCCACATTACAGAAATTAATATAATCAGCAGTCTCTCCATCTTGCCCGAAAGTATATTTATAACTTGAAGTTGAATTGATACGGTCATTATAAGAAGGAAAGATACAAGGAACAAAGTCTGTATTCCATTTGGCTATTGTAGCCTTCCAATTGGCCCAATTCAAATCAACAAAACTGAAAAAGGCATAATAACGGTCATACATATTCGTTGACCAGTCGTTCACTGTCACTCCATCAAAAGAAGCAATCTGATGTTCCTCATAATTCACCGGAGCTACCCAACCGGTAGTAAATTCTCCAATCGTATAAAGATCATACCCCAATTCTGATACAGCCTTCTTTAATGCCGGGATGACCAAAGAATAATCAATACTCTTCAATGCAGAAGAAGAAAGGTTAGACGGAGTTATTAGAATAACCGGTCTTCCGTTCATTTTATAATAGGCCTCATCATTAAATAAAGGCACTAAAGTATTCGTAAAGTCATTGATCATCTTATTCAAATTCTCTTCCTCTTGAAGCGGTTTGTCATTAGATACTTTCAGATGTTTGGTGTTATAATTGATCACCAAGCGGACTTTTGCATTGGTTGCCGTACGTACAGACTTAAAGTTTGTAATCAATGTATTATCTGCTGAAGCAGCATCCCAAGTAACTATCAGAAAGTCCAAGGCAGCCTCATCCGCCCAAGCAAGCTGTTGCTGTAACACTCCACTAGTTGTAGACAAATATTCACCCAACAAAGGAGTACCGGCATATATTTTCTTACCGGACTTTAACCAGCTGGAAGAGGAAGTTATATTGGTATAATAAGCACCGACTATCGCATCCACAGGTAAATCCGTCTGTGGTATATCATACACATATTTGCTCTTATCAGGAGCCAAATGATCGTCTTTATCACAAGATACAGCTAACAAAGCGATGAATCCGAGCAATATAATAGTTATCTTTTTCATATCCTTCATTTTTTAATTATTCGTCAAATAAGGGTTAGTCTTAGTCGGCAATGCAAACCATAACTTAGTCGACATTGCATCTTGTCCACCATCGAGATTTGCAATACCTTTCGTCAATTCATATTCATTGTTTGTTTTCTCGCTATCGGGATATACCAATCGCTGTGGAATATAAGCATAAGGATTATCCTTGGTGCCGGCATTCACAGCACCATATCCGGTTTCCGGCTGGAAATGCGGCGGAAATTCCAATACTTGGCTACGGCGAATCAGTGTCCACGCATCCAACGATTGATAAAACATAGCTATATATTGCTGCATGATAATCTGACGATAAATCGGATCAGGTTCATCAGAAGTAATAGCAGAAGATACAATGCCGATAAAATCTTTATAATAATCTTCACCTTCTTCTGTGACTGTGAGATCTGTCAATGTATTCCATTTAATTCCTGGAGTCTGAAGATAATTATTCACTTTTCCACCATCTACGCCATATTGAGCCATTGAAGCGTTCACACCCGCATTGTAATAAGCCTCGGCTGTTTGCGAACCACTTCCCAAACCTTTATGAACCAATTCACTTTTCAACAGGCACACTTCTGCATAATTCATAATTACCTCTTCATAACTTTGCTCCGTGAATTTATCCTGTAATTGAGAGTAATCATCAGCCGTCTTTCCACTATGCGGATTGGGAGACAAGCTGACTCCCGAAGGCAAATTAGAAACTTTCGGTTGTCCCCAATAAGGTGCCCAATGGAAGTTATCAGGCATAGAAGCAGCATTGGCAGGAGTGAAAAATTTCTCCAACCGCGGATCAGCATAGGGAGCCATATACATCAGAATCGATTCGCCGGCAGAGTGAAGCTTATCCAAATTACTTTCACGGTTGATGACCAGATAATCATAAAAATAATTTCTTGTATCTGCATTATCTCCCCATTGCAAAAGACAATTATCTTCATTACTTGTCATCAAGTTCTGTTCATTTTCCATAAGTTCATCAATCACTTCAGTCGCTTTCGAACGGTCAGCATTACAAATACGAACGGCCAAACGCAAACGTAGTGAATTGGCAAACTTCTTCCATTTCAATAAGTCGCTGGATTTCTGTCCTGAAGGAAAAATAGGGTCTGCTTTATAAACATCTCCATCCATCTTCAACCCGTCGGCACATGCTTTCAAATCATTCAGCATAGCATAATAAATATCCGATTCCTTATCGTAAGGCACTCTCTCGCCGGCATTAAAAGCCTGACTTTTAGGAATACCTCCCCAAATAGAAACTGCTTGTGAAAAAAGATAATTTTCCCATATTTTAGCAATAAGTACACGATTGTGATATTGCTCGTCATTTTCCATTTGCGTTTGTATAAAGTGAACAGGAAAAATAGCATAGTTATATACATTCTTCCAATATGAATCATTGGTTGAACCTTGATTTCCATACCGTTGTACCTGTCCACCGGTAGCTCCACCATAATAATGGCTATAGTTGGCCAACAACACTTTTTTCATACTTCCGCAAAAAGCATTCAGCGTATAATAAGAACTCGTATTGAACAAATATTCAGGATTAATTTCATTAAGTTCATTGGGATTGGCATTGGCAGATTCAAAGTCATTCGTACACGAAACGAAAGAAATGGCCATTGCAGCAAAACCGGCTAATAATATTTTAATCTGTTTCATAATATTCTATCTTTAGAAGGTTAGTTTAATATCAAATCCGACAGAAGATACGGGCGGCATTCCTCCATATTCTATACCTTGAGCATTTCCTGATGAAGAAGAAGCCTCCGGATCTATGCCTTTAGGAGTATTTTGATGAAGAATAGCCAAATTACGTCCTACCACAGCCAGTCGTAGACCACTAATCGGCAATTTCTTTAGGATAGACTTCGGAAGACTGTAGGCAACAGAGAGTTCACGGAATTTAATATAGGAAGCATCAAATACAGATCTTTCATCAAAACTAGCATAGCGGTTATTAGGTTTGACAAACAAGAGACAAGGCGTTCCGTCTTCAAAATAAGCGTCCGGATATTGATAACCGGAAGTTGCCTTCGCACTACTCTCACCATAAATCACATTACTCAAATAATATCCTTCACGTCCTTCGGCAGATTCGGCAACAACACCGGCTGTTGTCGCTCTATTCCATGTTCCCGAATAAAGAGTTCCTCCAATACGTGCATCAAACAGGAAACTAACTGTAAAATTCTGGATTCTGAAATTGCTTCCAAAACTTCCCGTCCATTTCGGCTCGGCACAGCCTAAATATTGCGTATTATCCGTTACCAATATTTTACCTGAAGAATCAACTAATTTACGTCCCTGGTCATCACGTTTCCAAGCACGTCCCCGAATGACTCCATAAGGCATGCCTTCTTCCAACATGATACTGACATTACTTGATTTCAATAATTGTACATTAGGATTTCCGTCCACTACCTTAATTACTTTCGACCGATTACGCGCCCAGTTGATATTCGCATTCCATTCAAACAATTTGGTCTTGACGGGAGTAGCAGACAACACAACTTCCCATCCTTGATTACGTACATGACCTGTATTCAAGAATTTAAAACTATAACCGCTAGGCACCGGCAAAGCGACTTTCGTTATCAAGTCATAGGCATCAGAACGATAATAAGTTACATCTACACCCAAACGATTATGGAAAAAGCGGAGATCAGCTCCAAGTTCCAAAGAACGGTTACGTTCCGGCAAAAGTTGATCATTATTTAAAGTTGTACTAATGGTTTGCAAAGGTGAACCATTATAAATGCTACCCAACTTATAGGTTTGATTAATCCGATATGGATCTGTGTCAGAACCGGCATAAGCAAAAGAAGCACGAATCTTACCGAACGACAAGATAGGTGATTTGATCTTAAATGCATCGGTAAAAATAAACGTAGCACCAAAAGAAGGATAAAAATAAGAGCAATTATCCAGTGGTAAAGTAGACGACCAGTCATTGCGGGCCGTTACATCTAAATAAACATAACTATTGTAACCTAATGACACCGAGCCATAAGCAGAACGGATTATCTTCTTAGATTGCAGTTGAGTGGCACTAGGATACTCATTCGAGTTAGAAATATTCTTGAAATCAGGAACCAATATGCTATTCACGCTTTCCGTTCTTTTCTCCGAGTTGCGTTCATATCGGCTAATACCGGCAATGGCATTGACTGATATTTTATGAAATGTTTTATTATACATGCGAATCAGTAGTTGAAATCACTAGCTGATTCAGTTAGTTAAATTGTTATT
>NZ_QTLK01000018.1:39314-138593 GCF_003602705.1 Bacteroides sp. AM16-13 | reverse complement strand
CGTTTCCACTCACAAAGATAGTCGCGGTCTTGCTTTTCATAGAGGAAATATAGGCATTAAAATATAGACTTCAAACAGTACGTACTGTTTTCTACACTCCATTCAGTTAAAAGCAACTATACTTATACTTTCCTCTTTTTAAAAGCAATGAAGTACCCGGAAATTTATTACCTTTGTGTAATTGATTTATAAAACCGGAGTATATGAGCACTAAAATTTATCCCATCGGCATACAGAATTTCGAAAAGATTCGTAATGACGGCTATTTATATATTGATAAAACGGCATTGATGTATCAAATGGTAAAAACCGGTAGTTACTATTTCTTAAGCCGCCCGCGCCGCTTCGGAAAGAGTCTGCTCATCTCTACTCTTGAAGCCTATTTTCAAGGAAAAAAAGAACTGTTTACAGGACTGGCTGTAGAAAGGTTGGAAAAGGATTGGATTAAATATCCGATACTACATCTGGACCTTAATATCGAAAAATATGATACGCCGGAAAGTCTGGATAATATACTCGAAAAATCGTTGACTGCATGGGAAAAGCTCTATGGTGCCGAGCCATCCGAACGCTCATTTTCTTTGCGTTTTGCCGGTATCATAGAACGCGCCTGCAAGCAGGCAGGACAACGCGTAGTTATTTTGGTAGATGAATACGACAAACCCATGTTACAAGCTATCGGCAATGAAGAGTTGCAAAAACAATTCCGGAATACCTTAAAACCATTCTATGGGGCACTCAAAACAATGGATGGCTATATAAAGTTCGCGTTCTTGACCGGCGTTACAAAGTTCGGCAAAGTCAGTGTGTTTAGCGACTTGAATAATTTGGATGACATCTCAATGCGAAAAGATTATATTGAAATCTGCGGTGTCAGCGATCAGGAGCTTCATGAAAACTTAGATATCGAACTTCATGAGTTTGCAGAGACGCAAAGTTTGTCGTATGACAAACTCTGTACAAAACTAAAAGAATATTATGATGGCTATCATTTTACACATAATTCTATCGGTATATATAATCCGTTTAGTCTGCTCAACGCTTTCAAATATAAAGAATTCGGCAGTTATTGGTTTGAGACGGGGACACCTACCTATCTGGTTAAGTTACTAAAAAAGCATCATTATGATCTGGAACGGATGGCACACGAAGAAACTGATGCACAAGTACTGAATAGCATCGACTCCGAATCAACCAACCCGATTCCAGTGATTTACCAAAGCGGATACCTCACCATTAAAGGATATGACGAACGTTTTGGCATATACCGTTTAGGTTTCCCCAACCGTGAAGTAGAAGAAGGATTCATTCGCTTTCTGCTTCCTTTTTACGCGAATGTGAATAAGGTGGAATCCCCATTTGAAGTTCAAAAATTCGTCCGTGAAGTAGAAACGGGAGATTATGATTCTTTCTTCCACCGCCTGCAGAGTTTCTTTGCCGATACGACTTACGAAGTAATCCGGGAGCAGGAACTACATTATGAGAACGTACTTTTCATCGTTTTCAAGCTGGTTGGCTTCTATACCAAGGTGGAATACCACACTAATGACGGGCGTATAGATCTCGTGCTACAGACAGAGAAGTTCATTTATATAATGGAATTCAAGCTAAACGGAACAGCAGAAGAGGCTTTGCAGCAAATTAATGACAAACGCTATGCGCTGCCTTTCGAAGCGGATGGACGGAAACTATTCAAGATAGGGATTAACTTCAGTGAGAAAACCCGTAATATCGAAAAATGGGTAGTAGAATCCTGAAGTATACCCCGCCTTGACAAAGAGTCTGTTATTATTAACGTGGTGATCTTATTCCAATCCCGGCCACGCTTCTGTTGAATACGTAGCCTCAAGCGCATTTTCTAAATTATCATTCAGACTCGGGAAGAAATCGATTCCTGTCTTTTCTTCCAGTTCGTCTATTGATAATGCATAGTCAACTAACTTTGTTGATTTCGGAGAGTCGGTATGCTCCATCCAAAAAGCGATCGCTTTGAATGAATCTCCTTTTTTAAACAACAAAGCCATATAATAATATCTAGGAATGGGCTTGCTACGGTCGTTACTAATATATCCTCTGATCTGATCTTCCTTATCAATCGTTCCTCCTTTTACCACATATAAAGTATCTGAAGATGTACAGCTACGTCCCCATGATTGCACCTGTCCCTCCAAAGTCAACCATATACCTGTATTAAATTTATTCCGTTGAGGACTCATATTAGTGTAATAAAAAGTCTGTTCATTTACCTCACGTGAATAAAGTCTGTCGGCGGAAGCACAAAGATGTCCTCTGTCATAACCTTGTTTTCCAAAATCTGCTTGTACACGTTGATACTGTGAACCAATAGCTGGATCTGCATCAAAAGGTTCATCACTACGTGACACATTTTGCTGTTTTGTTTGATTGTCAAACCGAAATGCAATCCAACGGGAATGTTTCTTACTCTTATCGTATTCCATACTGAAAGAGGTTACTTTCTGTCCATTGAATGTCGTATAGTGAGTTACAAACACATCGTTTGCACCATTGCGAAGGGCAGGAAGTTCTACGATACCGGTGGCAAAATTATTGGAGTTGTTGTTTTCATCTTTATCACAAGCACAGAAGCTTATGCACAACAGACTCAATAAAAGATACTTTTCTAAATATTTCATATTTCAATTCTTATGATAACCTACGATACATATCCCTATTTCCTGTATAAGAGGAAAAGAAAAAATATCTCAAAGAGAAAACTCAATTTCTCCTTTGAGATATTTTTGTTATACTAGTCTAATACTATCATTTCAGCTTGACACCAAAGACTGCACCACGTTCTTTGTCTGTCGAAAATTTAATCTTAGAATTAGCAGTGATGCCAATTAAAGTATATTCGTGATAGTCTGTATCAGTAACGGGCACAATTGTAAAAGCAGTTCCCGAACCTGAAAAGCCTGTATTCGCAATCAAACTCACCGTCTTTGAAGCCTCACCACCTTCAAAAGTACCTCCACCTACAATTTCTACAGTTAGACTTGTACCATTCTTACCACTCCAAGCAACAGAATAAAAAGATAATTTTGTTTTTACAGTCCCTAGAGCGTCAGATGTCCATGTTCCAGCAACGCCATTTTTTCCCAACTTTAAACTAGCAAATTCATTCACAGTACAATTATAATAGAAATCGACTTTAGAATCAGAAGTAGTAGGCATTGCTATATTACTTTCGTATGGATCCAGCTCTGGATCTGGTTCCGGATCTACTCCTCCACCGTCTACGATTCCACCATCTGTCGTTTTTAAACTAGCATCATCAACCAATAAGTTTCCTCCAGGTTTCTTCGAGTTCATTACAAGCAAACATATCTTTTTCTGCTCTAATAAAGTAAATGTATAACTTTTAACCACCCAATCAGCATTAGTCAAATCATTGGCATAATCACCATACTTGTAATCATTTCCACCAATTACACCATCATCACCAATTGGTACATAACCTAAAGCTGCACTTGCTGTACTTCCTGCTGTTGCAGCTTTTAAATATGCACTAAAAGTATAAGTACCAGCCTTCAATGTCATTTCTGTACTGCCTAGGCGCTTATTACTTTGTGGGTCACCCTTTACCAAAACGGACGAAGCACCACTCCGTTTATCAGTAGACTGTTCAAGAGTCGCACTACTTGCTGTAGATGCAGACTTCCAACCTGTCGGATATCCATCTGCCCAGTTTTCAAATCCTCCATTAGTTAATAACTCTGTACCTTCTCCTGGGGTTTCTCCACCACCTTGGCCTTTTCCTGCTTGAATATCATCTAAACGATAGCTTAAAGCTTCTGTGCTACTTGTACTAGTATATTTGAATCCAACAAAACCCGTTTGTCCTGCATAACTATCCAACTTAGCTTCCAATGGCACCCATGTGTTATCAGTTGTAGGCATCCCATCAATTGTCAGCTTACTAGATTCCATCTTACCATTCACTAATTTCAAGAAGTAAACTTCCAAATTAGAATTAGCAGCTGCTGTTGCATAATTATAAACCGCACACTTGAAAGAGACAGTCTTATCTGCGATTTCATCAACCTTAAAAGCCGGAGTTACGAACCAACATTCAAAATTACTACCTGAAGCATTGTAAGAAGTAGCCTGAATATATTTATCTGTATTATTAAAGATTTTTCCTTGCCAACGTCTACCACCAGCAACAGCTACATTATACCAATTTGCCAAAAGATAATCGTTATTATTTACTGCATCATCAAAAGTAGCAGAGAATGAGTTCACAGGATTAGAATCATCCAGTCCGAGAGGATTATCCGGATCTGTTTCACCACTTCCACCAACATCTTTACCATCTAATGTCGCTGCAGTTGTACTCTTCACTCCTGGAAATCCATAGAATTTTTCCAATGAACCCTGGATAGCAAGAATATGTCCCAAATTAGTGGCATTTTCTGCAAGGTTTAATTTCGAATACAGCTCTGTTCCAGAACTTAATTGCACGCAAACACAATTCTTTACATTTGTCTCTGTTGCACTAGCAGCTATCAACAGATTATTTTTAGCTGTAAATGGTGCTGCAAATTTTGCACTTCCAGAAGGATCTTCGTAATTTTCTACAGTACCCACAATATATCCTTGCACCCAAGCAATTGTACCGTCTTGTTTCTGTTGTGCTGCTTCTATGCTATATGGATTTTCTTTCGTACCATCACCCGTCAATCCCGGAACATCACCTTCTCCCAATATATCATAAGGAGCCGGTACATCACTAC
Organism: Bacteroides sp. AM16-13; assembly: GCF_003602705.1. Lineage (NCBI taxonomy): Bacteria > Pseudomonadati > Bacteroidota > Bacteroidia > Bacteroidales > Bacteroidaceae > Bacteroides > Bacteroides sp. AM16-13. The sequence continues at coordinate 133,839 of NZ_QTLK01000018.1, read as the reverse complement.
ATGAACTAAATGTGAACACCGCAAGCAGTGTCAAGAATAAAGCATTTAGAATCTTTTTCATAATTATATGTGTTAATTGAATTAATTATTTCGTTTGATATCGCTTAAAGTACGAACAACAACCTCCCACTGGTTATTGTAACGCAACAAAATACCTGTAATATTTACACTACCTTGCGGCATTACTTCCATTGAGAAGTTTGCATAAGCACTGGTATAAAGGAATAGATTACTTCCACTCTGCGTACCGTCAGCATAAGTGAAATAACGTTTTACTGAACCTTCATCTCCTGGAGCATAAGTCGCTGTTCCATCTGCTTCGGAAAGTTTTATATCTTTGAAAGTAACCAGTACCGGAGCTTCTTTCAAGTCTATAGCAGCAAGATCAGCTGGAGTAGTAATTTCAATCGGTGTCAGTTCTGGATAGTATAATTTAGGTTCATTAATCAGACGTACATGTTGTTTCCATACATATTCCGGCATACGGCCTACAGAATTATTATATACTGTTCCGATCTGTGCCTGTTTACGATAGCTACCTATCTGCAAACCCTTACAGTCGATTACCACTTTCTGTCCTACCGGGCAGAATGCATACAATCCGGTTGCATTAACACCAATAACGATAGCACCTGTCTCATCTGCTACCACCAGCTTCTTATATAAGTTCCCACTTTCGTCATCGCAGGTAATCACTCCTTCAATGCGCGTTTCACCTTCGATAGTGGTATAGGTATCTTTACTTGTATCAATGAAATCATTGTATTTCTCTTTCAGCGCAGCTATTGAAATGGTGCGTCCTTCCGGGATTGAATTATTGCCATAAGCATTTCCCGTCACCGGATCATCATAGTTCTCACAGGAAGTGAGACCTGCGCCACATAGCAGCAATCCGGTACATAATATAGATAGTAATTTCTTCATAATTGTTTCTTCCTTTCTTATTGTTTTGGATTGATAACTACACATTCTTAAAATCTATAACCAATGTTCAAGAAAGCGTTGAACGGGAATGCGTAGAAATACTTAGAGTTCTTAGAAAACTTGTAAACACGTGCGTCACCGTCTTTGTAATTATCATCACGGTTCTGTTCGAAACCACCTGTACGCAAATCTGTATTGTTCAAGATATTAGTCAAACTCAAATTAAGGCTAATGCTCTTTCCATTGCGTAAACGAATGTATTTTCCGATGGAAGCATCCAACATAAATCCACCATCCAGTTTCTCCTGACCCGGTACATGGAGAACCGGATTTCCATTAGCATCTACGCCGGCACCATTTTTATCCAATACGCTGCCAAGACGACGATAGCTTGAGAAATCGATATATACACGATCATAATAGTTTCCGGTCAAATTGAAGAACCAACCTTTTACGTTATAATCCAAAGCAAGGCTATAAGCAGAAAGCGGAGTACCATTAGCACGCATACCTTTAGCATAAACACGATCGAGGTTTGACTCATTCTCACTTTCATATGTCAATACAGCATCCGGATTATTGGTGTATTTAGCTTCACTCCAAGTACCGATAGCCGTCAATGAAAGTTCACTTGTCAACTTAAAGGTAGCCGCTGCTTCTATTCCCCAATGTTCCTTTTCAATGCCATTCATAGAAAGATAAGTGAAACGTGCTTCGCTATCATTATAAAAAGCATCCATTTCTACCTGATTCTGGAAGCGAGTGTAATAACCAGTCAAACGTCCCATCACCCATGGAGTGTTGAAGTTATAAGTCAAATCACCACCAATGATGCGCTCTGTTTTCAAGTCTCTCACAAAGTCATTCTTAATACGTGGAGCAATAAAAGAGTTATAGGCCAACGGTGCACGTTCTTCATATCCGGCATTCAACGTGAAAGAATGGTTACCATTGATAGCCCAATTCAAACCGGCTTTTATACCTCCTTCAAGGAATTTAGCCGTACCGCTGCTACCAAGTGATTTCAACGGAGCACGTCCGTTTCTCATCAATCCATCGCGGAACATCTGTGTAGATCCTATCTTACCGGAAGCAAAATAGTTTAATGACCCGCCATTGTTACCCTGATAACGCACCCATGCACTCTGCTTATTCACATAGATGTTATAATCATAACCAAATTTATCACCTTCACCAATACGGCGGTTAGGATTATCAAGATCATTTTGCACCATACTGGAACTAGCTCCATGATCGCGCACTGCAAATTTGTCGACGTCAGTATAAAGCTGTCCGCCCAGCAAATCCTTCATTTTTTTATAATGCATACCTTTGGTTGTATTCACGGCAACTCCCGCAATGTAGCTGTTGTGTTCATTCCATTGATGATTGAATACCGAACTAAGGTTGAAAGCCAACTGATCATCATGACGTTCTTCTACATAATAAAGTGTCTCTTTACCTAATGCATTCGCCTGTTTATTGGCAAAATAAAGAGCATCCCAATCTAACTGACGATAAGCTTTATTATTTTTCCAATTATCTGTGACTTCATTAAACTGCTGCAATTCATCGGCAGTAGGAACAGATTCCCACACGTCAAAGATTGAGCTAGGCAACTTTTTATAATAATCCGGGCGTGGATCGGCCGCATTACCATTCCAGCCTAGAGCACTTTTCCCATAGTTAGAATATTTGAATCCGGCACTTGTCACTAATTTCTTATTATCATCAATAGTGAAATTCCATGAAGCAATAGCCGATGGTTCGAACTGACGTACAATACGTGCATTTCGTTTTTCTCCATTCTGATATCCCCAGTTCGGATTATAATAATGACTGTTCGCTAAATAATAAGCTTCTTCGGTTGCCGCCATTTGCTGTCCTCTCTCTGTCGGTGTTCCCCAAGTTGCCAAAGAGAGACTATGGCGTTCGTTGAATACTTTCTCCGCACCGAGGAAGTAAGAAAAAGAATTATATTTGATTCCTTCAATATTTCCCTCATTACCCCAGCGATAACCTAATGATCCGGTAAATGCCCAACCATTGTTCATCAGACCTGTAGAATAAGTATACATTCCACGCAAAATGTAGTTGCGGTTACTACCTGACAGTGTTAGTTTTGAGCCAGCCGCATATTGGCTGGCACGTAAATTGATATTGGTGGCACCTCCTATCGCACCAAAAGTAAAGTTGTTAAATTCAAAAGGACCGATCCCTTCCTTATTACGGGTAGCATCGTTCAATCCTCCTATTAATCCGTAGCTGAAACGTCCTGTTTCTGCATCATTAAACTGTACCCCATTGATATACATGTCACTGTACTGGGAATCATATCCCCTTACACGAAATCTCATTGGGCTAAACAGATAACCTACATTTGACAGATAAACATCATTGTTAGAAGTGACCAATGCAGATGTGCTCTGTGCTGCATCATCATCCTCATTCAATTGTGATTCTGTAAACATGAAAGAAGCATTGTCCTCACGGGCGTTTTGCTTTGCCTTTTGCTGCGCAAAAAGTGCTGGCATTAAGCAAAATAGCACGATCGCTAACCCTAGTCGTTGTTTCATAATTTAATTTATATTAATGTTAATTGGTCTTTCATTTTGCAACATAAAAGAAATATGTTGTTACGCAAAATAACAAAGAATTTTATATATAACAATGTTTTTTGCAAAAAAAGTAACTAGCAAGGGTGGTTTTTCCGTTTTCTTTTTAGATATTTGTCATACAAAAGACAAATTACCCACTTTTAAAATCAATTTTAAAGATGAAAAAAAGCTTAATGACTTTAGGTGTACTCGCTCTTTTTGTCCTCATGGCCTACGGACAAGAAAAGAAATTTGCCCTCTACAGTGTAGCGTTCTACAATATGGAGAATTTGTTTGACACCATTCATGATGAAGGTAAGAATGACTACGAGTATCTTCCTAACGGTACTAATCAGTGGAATACGATGAAGTATAAGGCTAAGCTGAAAAACATGTCGGAAATATTAAGTATGTTAAGTACCGACAAGTTACCAATGGGTCCCGCCATTATCGGCGTTTCTGAAATCGAAAATTACAGAGTATTGGAAGACATACTGAAACAACCTGCCTTAGCGGACAAAGGGTACCAGTATGTTCACTACGAAGGAGAAGACAGACGTGGTGTAGACTGTGCTTTTTTCTATAATCCCAAATTGTTTGAACTGACAAATAGTAAACTCGTACCTTATGTATATATCAATGATACAGTGCATAAAACACGTGGTTTCTTGATTGCCAGCGGTAATATCGCAGGTGAGAAAATGCACTTTATCGTCAATCACTGGCCTTCGAGAGCTGCCGCTTCTCCGGTGCGTGAACGCGCAGGGGAGCAAGTTAGAGCGATCAAAGACTCACTGTTAAGGGAAGACTCCGCAGCCAAAATTGTTATCATGGGGGATATGAACGATGACCCGATGGATAAAAGTATGGCTGTAGCACTTGGAGCTAAGCGGAAACCTGCTGATGTAGGTCCTACAGACTTGTACAATCCGTGGTGGGATACTTTGAAGAAAGGATACGGAACTCTGATGTACAAAGGTAAATGGAATTTGTTCGATCAAATTGTATTCACCGGGAATTTGTTGGGCACTGACCGCAGTACACTGAAATTCTATAAACATGAAATCTTCCGCCGTGATTTCATGTTCCAAAAAGAAGGGAAATATAAAGGATATCCTAAACGGACGCAAGCAGGTGGTGTATGGTTAAACGGATATAGCGATCACTTGCCTACTATTATTTATCTAATTAAAGAAGTGAAATGACAAAAGCATTATTTAGACTATTCATCCTGTTCATAACCTGTAGCACTGCAATCTCATGTAGTGAACAGGATTCTCCCGAGCTCCCTGATAATCCGGGCAATACGAATCAAGGAATCGCCTCTATAGACCAAACGCAAATCAATGGAAACGGAGGCGGATTTATCATTCGTGTAAAAGTTGACGGCATATGGCAGGCTTCAAGCAGTGAGACTTGGTGCACATTGAGTAGAGCATCCGGCAATGGAAATGGCTCTATCAGTGGATATATGAAAGCAAATACCGGAGCTGAACGAAGTGTCATTATTACAATCACTTCCGGAAAAGAAGAAGCCCAATTTACACTCAAACAATTAGCAGGCGATAGTTCGAATCCGGATCCAGACCCGGATCCGGAAAAACCTTCTGGATATGCAGGGAGGATTGAAATTCCGAAGTTGAAAGGTGGAAGCATGAATCAATTCATAACACATACTACAAACATAGAAGGGAAAGAAATTATAACATATAGTATGGAATATGATTATTCAAAAAAGCATGCACGCTGGGTCGCATTTACTTTTGATAGTAAAACTAAAATATCCAATGTATCTCGTACTGACGCCTGGATGTACGATAAAAAAATACCCGAAGAATATAGGACTTATGAAAAAGACTATAAAGAATATAGTAGAGGACATTTATGTGCATCATACGATCGTACATACTCACTAGAAGCAAACAAACAAACTTTCTATTATTCAAATATGAGCCCCCAATCAACAGCTTTCAATACTGGATTCTGGACCAAATTCGAACAATCAATAAAAGCTCCAAATGGAAAGAATGATTTTGTACATAAATTAGGAGATAATGATACGTTATACGTTGTTAAAGGAGGGTATATAGATGACGAAGAAATAAAATATACGGGAAATCATGTTGCTGTTCCACGTTTCTATTTTATAGCTCTTCTTTTATACCAAAATGGGCAATACACACAGGGAATGGCGTATTACGTGAATCAATTTGATTATGACCCAAGTTCCACTATCAAGAGCTATGCTATGTCTATAGATAAGCTGGAAGAGAAAACCCACATTGATTTCTTTCATAATCTTCCGCCCGATATTGAGTCAGAAGTGGAAGCTAAATACAATGAAAAAGCATGGTTCCAATAGGAAATATCAAGTTATTGCAATCTATAGTATAATAATCATGAATCATTGGAAAGAAGCTTAGGATACACTGTAAATCTTTTCACCTTATCTGCCATCTGCAACAAAAAAAAATGCCAAAGACACCAATAGCCAATGTAGCATAGTGTTGCAGATAGCAGATATTTTGCACGTTTTCAACCTTATATCAAACATACTTTAATATGACAAGTAACATTAATAAAGAAAACAAAGTCACTAAAAACATCGTAACTGATTTATGAGGCACACAGCTATACAACTGTTCCATATCCACGTAGTATTCTCTTTTTATAATAAGAGGAACTTAGCAAATAAAAAACAAACTTTCATTCTTCATCATCCAACAACCACCTCCATACCGGCACAACCCGAATCGTCTTCTCTCCTTCTACGATCATTTCCTCTTCGTCTCTGGTAATAATACACAGATCATCCACTGCCACATTTTCTGCAAGTTTCAGTAAGGCATTCACTTCTCGTTTTCGAGTCTCTGGATCTTTTAAACTATATGATACTTGTATGGCCTTATGTGCTTCATCCAGATAAAAGTCTACTTCTATATTCCGATGATAGAAATATAAACCATCGCCATACCGTTTCTTTAGTGTTACTGCTACAAGATTTTCCAATAAAGAAGTTTCCGGGTCCATTAAAAACAGACTCAGTATTCCATTATCCATAAAATAGAACTTTTTATTGGATACTTTATCAGCTAACTTACTTACATAGTTTTCTAAAGGAAATAGGATCCAGGTATCTTCCAGATAATTCAAATAGTCTATAATAGTATCAGTGGTAATTTTCTTGCCTGTAGAAGATACTAAATTAGCCAGGCGAGTGAAAGAAGAAGGCTGTTTCACGCTTTCAGCCAGTTTTCGAATGAGTACCTTTAACGCCATATCATTTCGAATAGAATAACGAGCCACTAAATCACCGAAGAATATCTTATTAAAAAGACTACTCAGCCATTGTCGCTTCTCTTGTCCCTCGGCCACTAACAGTTCAGGCAAACCACCAAAACGAAAGTAAGTATCGAAATGTCGGACTACCTCCGAACGGTTCTTATAAATCCAAAGCTTATCTAATTGAACACCGTTAGATGACAAATACTCACGGAATGAGAAAGGATAGACGTATTGAATCATAAAACGTCCCCCTAGAGTAGTAGCTATATCCTTACTCAACATCTTAGCATTGCTCCCTGTTACATAAACCCTGTACTTCTGATCGGCAAGCCGTCGGACAAATTGTTCCCAATGCGGTACAATCTGTATTTCATCTAAAAAAAATATAGGACGATGAGAATACATCTCTTCATAACATCTCTTTATCATATCAAGATGTTCTGTATCCATACCAGCTATTCGCTCATCCTCAAAATTAAAGAAAAGAATCTCTTCCGGTGAAATACCTATCTCTATTAAATGATGTATCTGCTGATACATCAAATAAGACTTCCCAACCCGACGTAAACCTACAAAGACATAATTGAAGTTATCAGATAGAGTCACCGCACGTTTCACGAATGACACGCTCTTTACAAACTGCTGATATTCAGCTATCAATCCTTTTATCAGTTCCTTATTCATTTTACATTATCGATTATATTCGACAAATATAGATTATTTTTATCGAATATAGTCGACAAAAACACATCTATTTCATCGATTATATTCGACAAAATAGTAAATTACTAGAACTAGGACTAATGAAAAACGATCAATTGCTCCCCTTTCTTAAATATAAAAGAACAGCAACAAAACGAGATTACAAGCAATTACCACACCGAATCCTCCCAAAATCCAAGGACGAAGTTTACTCCCCTTCCCTGCAAAGAATAGAGCATAGAACATGTTTACCATTATATTGCTAATAATAGCCTGCATACTACAAGCAGTAATTATCAGTGCAGCCACACTGCCTGTATTTTGCAACAAGTTTAATATAAAAGGAGTTATATCACTAAAACCGGAAACAAAAGACAAGAGATTTAATCCGCCTGTGCCCGCATACACTAACGTATAGTGAGTTAAGAAAGTGAATATCACAAAGAGTACGGCAAAAATCAAAGCAACTTTAAATTCCAACGGGTTGCTACTATCATCTTCTTCTGTTTCAGCAGGCTGGTCTTCCGGTCGTTTTTGTCGGGAATGGATAAACCAGGCAACAATAGCCGCCACCACCGCCATAGTCAACAGATACGGATAAATAGACAGGAAGATTTCTCTACTGAAAATAAGTATCAGTATCATAAATCGTAGAAACATCATGCTGACAGCCAACAGCATGGCAGCAACATAATCAGTCGCTTCCTGTTCAGAGGCTTTCCGGCTTTTACGGGCAAGTACCGAGATCGTAGCCGTACTGCTGTATAATCCACCAATAATACCAGAAACTAACGTTCCGGATTCATGGAATACATATCTCTTTAATAGGTAAGAGAGATAGGAAATGCCGGATACTACTACCGTTGCCAACCAGATAGAATAAGGAGTAAGATTAATATCCGGAATCAGATTCTTATGCGGAAGCATCGGTAATATGATACCGCTGATAGCCAAGAACTTGGCTAACGTAATCATTTCATCATTCTTCATCCGTTGAGCAAACTCTGTAAAAGTATGTTTGAGTTCAGTCAGCAGGAGCACAGTCACAACTACCATGACATAAAACCAGGAAGGTTGGGTAGCTACGATAGGAGCCATACAATAAGTAATCAGGGCAATAATGATGGTAGTTACACCAAAAACATGAAATTGTGATTGCTTTACATAATAGTTTAATCCCAACAGCAATCCCAATACCGCTCCACCTCCCATAAACAGACGCATATCCGTAGGGTCTAAGATATAAAGCAAGTAACCCAGTATACCAATAAAAGTAAAAGTGCGGTCAGTTCCGAAAAGAGTAGTCTCCCCCTCACGCTTCAGACTGATTCGACGTTGCGAAAGTCCAATTAATAAAGAAAACAAGGTTACTAAAACAAAAGTAACCAATTCACGCGGCACATAGCTGTACAACTGTTCCATATCCATACACTGCTCTCTTTTTTATATAAGAACAAATATACGGTTTATTTGTTAACGCTCACCACGTTTTATACGGTTTTTTCATTAGCTGTGAATTATAGTAGCGTATGTCGCCCGTTACCTCCTCACCAATAAAGTCGGGTTTTACAAAAGCCTCATCTTCCGATTCCAACTCTACTTCTGCCACAATAAGTCCTTCATTCTCACCATAAAACTCGTCGATTTCAAATACATGTTTGCCACTACGTACCAAATAACGGGTCTTGTCAATAATCCCCGGTTCGCAAAGCTTCATCAATTCTTCTGCTTCTGATAAAGCCAGCTCCTTTTCCCATTCATAACGACTGGTACCGGAAGCATTAGAGGCTCCCTTTATTGTCAGATAACCTTTTTCATCCCGAATACGAACCCGGACAGTACGCCCGCGAGCACTACTGATATACCCCTGCACAATATGACTCTGCGCAAAAGCCGAAGACTTGAATTCACCGATAACTAAAAATTTACGTTCTATTTCCTGTGCCATGGCACAAAGATAAATTAAAAATTGAAAATTGAGAATTGAGAATTAAAAAATGATAGTTTGATACCTCACATCATGTATCAGAAAACTACAATTCTTAATTCTCAATTTTCAAGTCTCAATTTATTTCAGAATCTCGTCATAAACTCAATCACGATTTTGTCCCGTTCCGATTCTTTTGGAACGCCGGAGTTCTTATAGAAATATTTCTCGAAGTTCAATCGGAGGTCGGCAATGAAAGCTTTGGAAAGACTTAGCGTGATTCCACCCGTCACACGATGCCGGGCATAATCATTTATAATCAGAGCTTTTGTCGTTTCATCCATCTTGCCATCACTATGATCGGTCATCATATCATAGCGAGCCAGGAAAGAGATTTTATTGAACACTTTCTTTAATGGTAAATCGTAATTAATAAAACTATTCACCGCATGAACATCTTTAAATGCTTCGTGGCCGTACATTTTATATAAATATTCCGCCTCAATATGAAAACGGTCATTCTGATAATAGACACCGGCATCGTACATATTAATCCGCACATTTTCCGGTTTTATCATTTGGGTGCTAAGTGTCAGATTCCAGTTCTTATTGGGCAGTAACTGCGCTTTTATGGAGTAATTCAGCGTTTTATGCCATTCTTTCTGATTTGTCAGACCGGAGCCGTTGAACAATCCCCCTTCAAGAATAAATGGGAAACCGTCTTTATTCGTATAACCAGCCGTCAAACCGACATCACGCACATTTCCTACTTGCTTGGCAATGAATGAACGGTTGGCAAAATACTGCTGATGTGGTGAGCGGTGAGCATCTATCGTGAAAGGAACGCGCATCTGACCGATCGTAAAATTCAGGTCTTTCACCGGAAAAACACGTGCATACGCATCAAGCATTTTAATGGAACCTTCGTCGGAAAGGTCGATTTCCGCTTTATAGGCAACTAACGGATGTACATTGCCCGAAACACTGAAGCGCGCGTTACGTACTTCAAAACGACTTTCACTTGTTTCTGTCTGGTATTCATATTTTCCCCGGATAGTTCCGTGAATCTCCGGCAGGTAATCCTTAAATTCCATTGTCTGCTTATCCAGCTTCTTGCCATCCCCGGCATCTTCTTTTGCCTGCCCAAAGGCCATTGTCGCCAGCAAAAGCATGACGACGGTTGTTGTGATTCTACTCATTTCAGTTGTATGCTACTAAATTCACGGCAAAAGTACAACTGTGAGGATACACGAAGATGACAAATCGAATACAGGAAAATGACAGAAAAGTTACATTCATATTACATAGAATACAAATGCATTACAAAACAAAGAGTTCACCACAGATTACTCAGATTAACACAGATTGGATTTGATATTCATTCTATCAATAGCCAAACAGTCTGGGTTGACCATGTAATTTGTGGTGAACTTATCAGCCGAAAAAGGAAAATGCAATCAGCATAATCAATGCCAAAATAATTAATGAGACGAACACTATTTTGACAACCTTTTGAGCTTGTTCTTCTTCTTTTTTGGTAATCGCTACTTTTTTCTTCCCCTTACTCATAATAGTTAGCTTTTAAGTTCAACGCTAACAAAGTAAGTACAAATCTATTAACTTTCCAAAAATAATTCTTGCTAATTTTATTTTTTATGATTCTTGTGAAGAAAACTCCATCAAATAAGCTTTGATAAAACCATCTATTTTGCCATCCATCACGCCGTTCACATCCGAGGTTTGATAGTTGGTACGGTGGTCTTTCACACGACGGTCATCAAATACGTAGCTTCGGATTTGAGAACCCCATTCGATTTTCTTCTTACCGGCTTCCACCTTCGCCTGTTCTGCCATACGGTGCTGCAATTCCTTATCATATAAGATAGAACGTAACTGACGCATTGCATTCTCACGATTCTTCGGTTGGTCACGGGTTTCGGTATTCTCGATCAGGATTTCTTCTTCCTCACCGGTATAAGGGTCTTTATACTGATAACGCAAACGGACACCGGACTCCACCTTATTCACATTCTGTCCACCGGCACCACCGCTTCGGAACGTATCCCAAGAGATATTGGCAGGCAAAATATTAACTTCAATACTGTCATCTACCAACGGAGTAACAAACACAGAAGCAAAAGAGGTCATACGTTTACCCTGCGCATTGTAGGGAGAAACACGAACCAAACGGTGCACACCGTTCTCTCCTTTCAAATAACCATAAGCAAAGTCACCTTCGATATTGATAGTACAAGTCTTGATTCCGGCTTCATCCCCTTCCTGAAGGTTGGCAATGGTAGCTTTATAACCATTTGTCTCGGCATAACGCAGATACATACGCATCAACATGGAAGCCCAGTCCTGACTTTCCGTACCACCGGCACCTGAATTGATTTTCAGCACACAATCCATCTGGTCGGCTTCATCACGAAGCATATTTTTGAGTTCGAGTGCCTCTACCGCCTCACTGGCTTTTGCATAAGCAGCATCTACATCTTCCTCAGTCACCAGTTCTTCTTTATAGAAATCAAATGCCAGTTCGAGTTCGTCTGCCAGCGTTTTGAGTTCGTTGTAGCCTTCAATCCACTTTTGCAGATCTTTCACCAATTTCATTTGAGCTTCGGCCTTCTTCTGGTCATCCCAAAATCCCGGAGCTTGTGTTCTTAATTGCTCTTCTTCGACTTGAATTTTCTTCCCGTCGATGTCAAAGATACCTCCTCAGCGCATCAGTGCGCTCTTTCACGTCTTTAAGTTGTTCAATAGTAATCATTTGATTTACAATTTTATTATTTACAAATTTCAGATATCGGGGGACAAAGATAAGCAAAAATCTGCTACCTTTGTTTTTGTTATTAAAATGTTGTCATATTATGAACAAACTATTGAAACTTTCTTGCTTGTCACTCTTCCTGACATAATATCTGGGTACTTCGGACATGACACCGGAGGAACTGAAAAGTGAATTCTATCGCTTGGCTTGTACTTTCTACGTATCTCCGGGCAACGAACGTACGTATGTCGTACTCTCCGGACTGAATGAGAATATGCCGGAATCGGAGGCTGCATTCAAACTGGCTAAAGACGGATTAACGAACCGCCTGCGTACCAAACGTATCATCAAAGGTGACATCATCTGGAGTTATATCAATGCACAGGACCTAGGCCAAAACGTAGACCCACGTATCAAGCTCTACAATGATATACAGGACATGACGCTGAAAGACATTGCCGATTTCCAAAAGCAATGGGTAAAAGGACGCACGTATGTTTATTGCATTCTGGGAGATAAGAAGGATTTGGAACTGGATAAGCTGAAAGCTGTAGGTCCTATTGAAGAATTGACGCAGGAGCAGATTTTCGGATACTAAAAAGGAACGAATAAACTAAGTATGTCCTCTAAATAAGTTTATACTATCAAAATCAAGAAGTTTTTCTTTATAAGGAATTTGTAAAAATGAAAACAATACAAACTAATTAGGGAGATGTACTTATAAATAATAAACGGTGAACAACTCTGCCAATTGCACAGATTTTGTTCACCGTTTTATTGTTTGCGACTTATCGTTTACGGTTTACCGTTTCATATTTAACGTTCACCGTCACCGTCCATCTCTTATTTCTCATTTTCTTCGTACATCTTTTCAATCTGCTCACTATAATTCTTGGCAACTACCGACCGTTTCAATTTCAACGTATTAGTCAGTTCTCCACGTTCCATACTGAACGGTTCGGGAAGCAGAGTGAAACGTTTGATTTGCTCATAGTGTGCAAACTGCTGTTGGAGTGTATCAATCCGTGCACGGAACAATCCTACAATCTTCGGATGTTTCAACAGTTCCTCCATATCTTTGTATTTAATGCCTTTTTCTTCCGCATACTCTTTCACAAACCCATATACAGGAACAATCAGAGCGGAAACAAACTTACGCTGATCGGCAATAATGGCAATCTGGTCAATATAACGGTCAATAACCAATTTCGTTTCCAAAGCTTGCGGAGCAACATATTTACCGTTCGATGTTTTGAACAGGTCTTTAATGCGTTCCGTCAGGAAAAGCTGGCCATTTTTAAAGTAACCGGCATCACCTGTATGAAACCAGCCATCCGGTTCAATGGCAGCAGCCGTAGCTTCTGCTTTCTTATAATAACCTTTGGTAATCGTCTTGCCCCGAAGAAGAATTTCATTGTCTTCACCGATTTTCACTTCAATTCCCGGAAGTACAACACCTACTGAACCGATATCATAGCCAATCGGCAATGTACAAGATACAGTGGCCGTCGATTCCGTCAAACCATATCCTACCACCATATTGATTCCTACCGAATGGACAAATTCATTGATTTCATCGGGGACGGCAGCACCGGCAGTCGGGAAAAAGTTACCGTTCTCAATACCTATTGTTTTTTTCAGTAGAGAGTAGATTGTCTTTTCGTAGAATTTATATTTCAGTTGATTCATCAGCGGAGGAGTCTTACCCAAACGCAGATAATCCAAATTATGGATTCTACCTACCCGGATAGCATCCAACATCAGTGCTTTCTTCAACCCTGTTGTTTCGTTAATTTTCTCCTGTACACCTGCATATACTTTCTCCCAGAAACGGGGAACACTACACATCAGTGTCGGACGAATTTCCTTAATCGTTGTCTGAATATCCGCCGGACGGAGATTGATACAAATCTGCACTCCTTTATGAATACAGAGATAACACCATGCTTTCTCAAACACGTGTGTCAAGGGGAGGAAGTTCATAGATACATCCTTATCCGACATGGTCGTCAAACGGTCATCATGTGTATGAAACTGTTCCAGATAACAGGAATGATGAAGCATGACGCCCTTCGGTTCACCCGTTGTGCCGGATGTATAGAGAATGTTTGCCAAGTCATCGTATGAAGCCCGTTCGGTACGCTCTTCTACCGTATCATTGTGAGGTAATCCCTCTCCCATCGCCATAAACTCATCAAAATAGATAGACGATACGTCGCGGGGATCTTTCACTACCGAGCGGTCAAAAATAATCAGTTGTTGCAGAGAGGTACAGAAACCAAAGATGCTGAAAGCAGCATCATACTGGTATTGCTCGCCTACAAAAAGGAAACGAATCTGCGCATCATTAATGATATATTGCGCCTGCGCAGGTGAACTCGTTGCATAAAACGGAATAGTAACAGCCCGATTGGCAAACGCGCCAAAGTCGACATAGAACCATTCGGGTTTATTTTGTGAAAATATACCGATATTCTCTTGTTCTTCTACTCCCAATGCCACGAAAGCATTAGCTGCTTGCCGTACTGATCCGGAGAACTGCTTCCATGAAATAGGAATCCATTGAGCTGTCTCATAGTCACGGTATTTTAAGGCTACCTTGTCGCCATATTTTTCGGCCTGACGATGGACCAGGACAGATAAATGATGATAAGTCATACTCTTTGTATTAGTAAATATGGTACAAAGGTATTAGTTTTATTTGAAACTATTGCTCAAAACGACTATCTTTGTGCAAATATTAAGGTATAGATAAAAGATTTGCACTATGAAATATGATATTCCGTATATGACAACAGAGGCTGTAAGCCTGCTTAAATCACTGATTAGTATTCCTTCAATCAGCCGGGAAGAAACCCAGGCTGCGGATTTCCTGCAAAACTATATTGAAATGGCAGGTATGCAGACGGGACGTAAAGGAAATAATGTGTGGTGCTTTAGTCCGATGTTTGATCTGAAGAAGCCGACTATTTTACTTAACTCCCACATAGACACAGTGAAACCGGTTAACGGTTGGCGGAAAGATCCGTTCACTCCACGTGAAGAAAACGGTAAGATCTATGGATTAGGAAGTAACGATGCCGGTGCCAGCGTTGTTTCGTTATTACAGGTGTTCCTGCAACTATGTCGTACTTCGCAGAAGTATAATCTGATTTATCTGGCCTCTTGTGAAGAAGAAGTTTCAGGCAAGGATGGCATTGAGAGTGTATTACAGGGGCTCCCTCCTGTTTCGTTCGCCATAGTAGGTGAACCTACAGAGATGCAACCCGCCATTGCCGAGAAGGGATTAATGGTACTAGATGTTACCGCAACAGGTAAAGCAGGACACGCAGCGCGTAATGAAGGAGACAATGCAATTTACAAAGTATTGGATGATATTGCCTGGTTCCGTGATTATCGTTTTGAGAAAGAATCGCCCTTGTTGGGTCCCGTGAAGATGAGTGTCACTGTTATCAATGCCGGTACACAACACAATGTGATTCCCGATAAATGTACTTTCATCGTCGATGTCCGGAGCAACGAGCTTTACTCAAATGAAGAACTGTTTGCTGAAATCAAAAAGCATATTTCCTGTGAAGCCCAAGCTCGTTCATTCCGTCTCAATTCTTCACGGATTGACGAGAAACACCCATTTGTACAGAAAGCAATGAAGTTAGGACGCGTTCCTTTTGGTTCTCCAACATTGTCCGACCAGGCCTTAATGTCCTTCCCATCGGTAAAAATTGGTCCGGGACGCTCGTCACGTTCACACACGGCAGAGGAATATATTATGCTGAAAGAGATAGAAGAAGCTATCGGACTTTATTTAGAGCTATTGGACGGGCTTCTGATTTAAGCCATAGCTATTCATACTTGCTGTAAGAAATCCGATATAACTTAACTGTCACAGCAAGTATGAATTGTCCACCAATACGAACAAATTCATCCAGATTAGCAAATCACGATACTATAATACAACAATCATTCCAACAGATTAAACAATGCCTTCTCCAACTTCTTACTTCTTAAATCTTTTGCAACAACAATGCCCTCCGGATCTACAAGAAAAGTTTTGGGTATTGCATAAATACCATATACATCAGCAGCATCCACATTCAATACTTGTGTCCAGTTCATTCCGAGTTCTTCAATAGCAGTCCTCCAAGGTTTCTGTTTCTTATCTATAGAGATGCTAATCACCTCAAGTCCCTTAGAAGCATATTTCTCATAAGCAGCTTTCACATTGGGCATTTCATTCCGGCACGGACCGCACCATGAAGCCCAAAAGTCTATTAACACATACTTCCCCTTACCTACATAGTCGGACAACTGTTTTATCTCTCCAGCATTGTCTTTCACCTTAGCGTTCGGAAAACGTTCGCCAATCTTTATCTTAGCGTCCATTGCCTGCCGTTTCTTTTGTTCTTCACGCTCCTCCGGAGTCATTTTCTTTTCACGCTCGGCCTCAAAACGCCGGGCCATTTGCCTCATTTTTTCTAATTTATCTTTCACCAATACATGCTGCGAAAACACAGGAGAAGCCTCGCTCATCATATCTTCTAATAGACTGTAATACATAGACACTTCTTCTAAAGATAACAGAAATACTCCCACCAAACTGTTTTGGTGTTCTTCTACAAAAGCGCGAATCGAATCCCTCTGTGCCAAATCTATCTCCACATTTTTCCGCCATATTGCAGCAAATGCAGTATCCCGTTTCAGTGCTTCTCTAAAACTCTCTCCGGATTTCTGGCTCATAACAAGTGAAATATTACTTTTCACTATTTGTTTGTTATTATTTATCACCGACTGCATTCCTTTCCAAGCCACATCCAAAGTATCATTCAGCGGCGTACCTCCTACGGTCCTCGTGGTAAGATTGATCACAATCTTTCCTTTTTCGAGAATCAACGGATAGGTTTCTCCATCCCTATCCTTAATAAGTGCAATATTCGGTGTCTGACGTACACCAGAAAAAGAGAACTTTCCCTTTTTCACTTTTGCACTGTCGAGAACGACTTCTTTGGCTTTCTCTCCATCATCCATCAGACACAAATACAACAACTGATTATTCCATTTCTCACCAGCATTGCCTTTAATCGAAAACTTTCCTTGTGCAGAAGCAAATATAGCAATAGCACAAAAAGTGCATAGAATCATTATTCGTTTTCTCATACGGAATAAGTTTATATCAAAAAAACAGTTCACACTCATGTTCAATACCTGCTATTATCATTTCAAATTCTAATAATCATTTGAACTAATAATAGATCTTCTTATTTTTCTTATCGGAAACGACCTGATAATCCTTCACCTTTATACTAAAATATGATTTAGACTTTCCATCATCATTAGAAGGCAACTGTTCTTTATCTTTTTTGTGTGGCAACTCAAGAATATCTATTTCTTTCACACTTTTCTTCAGTTTCGGGAATAAAAGACTGATATAAATATATTTATGATTAAATCCTTTGACAGCCAACAGCCTACCCATCGGAGCTCCACCATCATATCCTCTCACATTATATTCATCGCCACTTTTCTTATCAACAATCTTAAACCCCGGACTATAATACAACCATTGCCAATTCCAATAAATAGGTTGTATGAATGTCACTTTAGTATCATTCTTTCTCCTTTCAATCGAATACAAAGAAGGAGTTGTAGACCTCCCATTCTCATACGCTTTCTCATACACTTCTTCAGGAACTATAACTATACTATCGCTTGGAAGCATATAGGCTTGTGCATATAATTCTTTATCACGCTTCTGCTTTTGCTCATATTCTTTCAACCGCTGTTCACCTCTTTTTACTCGTTCACTTTTCTCCGGCATTATCTCTTTGAACATCTCTGTCTGGAGTTGCTGCACTAACAACGGCATTGCCTCACGCATAACAATCAACGAAGCCTCTTTATATTTTTCACCTACAGGAGATTCATAAAATGCAGCAACAACCTTCAATTCTTCCAATGTTAAATGCTTCTCATAAATAGGCATATACATTTCAAATATCTTATTTTCCATCTTCTGTTTCCATTTTTTAGCAAACTCATTCCAATAAACCTCATTTTCTTTCGGCGCATTTAATTTCATTATAGAAGATAATTTCTGGAAAAAGTCATCTGTAGTAGTCGAAGTACCAGAAAAGTCCATAATCTTCTTCAACGTTTCTTTGTACTCATCTGTCGCATTTGTATTTTGTGCAGAAGCTGGTAAAATTAAAGTAAACAGTGCAATTATACACATCGTTACTTTAGGAAGGAAAATGTTTTTCATAATTATCTAATTTTATTTATTTTGATTCCATTTTTTATTTTGCATTTCCTACAAAGATACACATTAAATCTATATCATTTAATAGAATAGTACAATCAATGAGGCTACTATCCGGCTGCCCTGCAATGTATAGATAAACGAAATATCCCCTATTCATCCCTAATTATAACATTCATTCCCCTCTCTTATCAAAATGGCTTTGAACAATTCATTTCATCTTTTGATATGATATTATTATCTTTTTCTCACATACTTCGTTCATTTTTCGTAATTAACGCTATCTTTGCAATAGGTCGCTAAATCTAAATAAGATTTTCAAAATACATAATATACGAATATGAAAAAGATTTTATTTTTATATATCATTCATCTAGGATTTGCCCTACAACCCATACAAATTCAAGCTTGCTGTCTCGACAATGAGGCTGTTCTCGCCAATGGGACTGCCATTATTCTACAATCACCTAAAGTGGACAATACCAAAACCATTCAGTTCATCAAAGATTTCTACGCAAACTACGTTTTTGGAGCAAAGAATTATGTTCCGGCAGTAAAAAAGCATTGTACAGCCAAATTGCAAAAGCAGCTGAAAGATAACTACGAGTATGACGGTGAAGGATATGCGATATGGAACTTCCGAACAGGTATGCAAGACGGACCAAGCGACATATCTAAAGTAACATCAGTAACTGCATTGGGAAATGGTTTATACAAGGTCAATTTCATTGATATGGGAATAAAGGGTAACCGTACTTTGAAAATTATCGACGTAAACGGGACACTGAAGTTCGATGCTATTAAATAATCCCCTCTAAGCAGATATATTATCAATTTAACAGATAACTAAAAAAGCCTTACTATTCAATCAAACAATGAAAGTAAACCATTTATAAGACTACATCCTTCACCGCTTTCACCTTCTTCCTGAAACCTCCACCCAAAGCAGGAAAGCGGGTGAAAGCGACCATGAAAAAACCTTCCATCCTACTTTCAAAGGTTTCACCTACACACTTCAAAAGTTCCGCTTACCGCCGGAGCACATCACGAGACACCCCGTAATAACCCGCTGCAGCCACATAAATCGGCTGCATACGTTTGCCGATATTTCGCAATTTACCTTCTTCCAGCAATCGCCGGAGATGACGATTCGCCGTAGTC
Organism: Bacteroides sp. AM16-13; assembly: GCF_003602705.1. Taxonomy (NCBI): domain Bacteria; kingdom Pseudomonadati; phylum Bacteroidota; class Bacteroidia; order Bacteroidales; family Bacteroidaceae; genus Bacteroides; species Bacteroides sp. AM16-13. Next base: position 114,217 of record NZ_QTLK01000018.1, on the reverse strand, counting down.
CGTGTCATGCAGCATACTTCCTGAAAATCATAACGAAGCATTACGTCATGATCGGCGAAATATTCCTTCAGCCGCATATCTATCCCCACCTCCGACAAAGACTCCGAATGGCGCGCATACTTACTCCGGCTGGCTTTGACACCTACCAATTCACCCCGCAGGCGAGCATCCGGACGGAAACCGATTGTTTTCAGTTCCATCTTCGACCATTTGTTCTTAGTGCTGCGAGTCACTTTTTGTGTGCTCCGCAAGATTGGAGCAAAATAGCCAAGTCCCTCAATATGCACCTCACGCCCCTCGCGCAGTTCTTCACCACAAATTTGGGCAAGCATCTCGAACGCATTTTTTACATCACCTACGGAAAGCGAACTGCGTCCGTGAATCATCCGGCACAGTTTATCCGTTCCCACCTTACCATTCAAAAAAATGCGGGGATGCAAACCTTTCTCTTCCGAATCATCGGACTCACCGGGATTCTCATACCAATCGTAAAGTATAGCCATTAGTCGTTAACGTTTTGATAGTGAATATATTTCATGTAAAAACTTTAAGTTTATTATCAAACCACTACTGTGGTTCATTTAAATCACAGTTGTTATCCAAGTAAATCACTCTTGTCATTTGATTGAACCACAAAAGTGAATCAACAATAACTCTTCGTCAAAGATACGATAAATAATAGAGAAAAGGACGATAAGAAGCCGACTTCTTCAGGTACGTAGAAATTTATATTTTTTCCGGAGAAATACTTGCAAACCGGTATCATCCGATAGTACATTCGCAGTATCAGCGCTGAACAATAAACCGATTTTAATCACTTAAAAATAGAAAAAATAATGAATGCAATAACATTGATATGGAGACAGGTATTGAAGGAACTAAAATTGTTTCAAATGAAGGAGAACAAAGAAGATGCAGTTGAGAAAACAGAAAAAGAGCCACAGAAAACGCTAAAATGTCATGAAGCTAAATATACCGTTCCCCTGCCGGACGCTGCACCGCCTACTGAAAGGGAGAAAGAGACAGAACGAAAACAACCGGTCCGATTAACCCAAGAGGTACGTACATTCCTGCAAAAACAGTATGATTTTCGTTACAACCTATTGACGGAAGAAACGGAATATCGTCCTGCCAACAAGCGTGCCGTTCCTTTCGAACCTGTAAGTAAGCGGGAACTGAACACTTTCTGCATGGAAGCACACGACCAGGGCATATCCTGCTGGGATAAAGACTTGAGCCGTTACATCTATTCCACTTGTATTCCTGAATACCATCCTTTCCGGCTTTACATGGAAGAACTGCCCGGCTGGGATGGGACAGACAGACTGGAGGCTTTGGCGCAGCGTGTCTCTGACAATCAGCTCTGGATAAAAAGCTTCCATACCTGGATGCTGGGACTCACCGCCCAATGGTTAGGCATGACGGGAATACATGCCAACAGCGTAGCCCCCATACTTGTCAGCAGCGAGCAGGGACGACAAAAATCCACATTTTGCAAGGCACTGATGCCGCCGGCACTGTCACGTTATTACATGGACAACCTGAAACTGTCTGCACAAGGAAAACCGGAAAGATTACTTGCCGAAATGGGACTTCTGAACATGGATGAATTTGACAAGTACGGAACGCAGCAAATGCCATTATTGAAAAATCTGATGCAAATGGCAAACCTGAATATCTGCAAAGCTTATCAAAAGAATTTCCGCAACTTGCCGCGCATCGCTTCTTTCATCGGTACAAGCAACCGTTTTGACTTGCTCACCGATCCCACCGGTAGCCGGCGATTCATCTGCATTGAAGCAGAACATCTGATCGATTGCGAAGGGATCATGCACGATCAGATCTATGCCCAACTGAAAGCTGAACTGCTCTCCGGCATCCGCTATTGGTTCACCAAAGAAGAGGAACGGGAACTGCAACGCCACAATGCTGCTTTTTATCATCCGTGTCCGGCAGAGGAAGTCTTTCATGCCTGCTTCCGGATAGCTAAAGATGATGAAGAGGGAAGCGAACGGCTCTCGGCTTCGGACATATTCAGGAGACTGAAGATGTATAACCCCGCTGCCATGCGAGGAAGTAATCCGGCTACGTTCGCGCAAGTTTTGCTTGCGGCAGGTGTCACCCGCAAACATACCAAATATGGGAATGTGTATCTGGTGAAACCGATGAAAGCGGCATAAAGCTTCAAATAGAGGAAGGGTTCACCCGTAAGAATCTGGGGAGTAATGGTTTATAATAGGAGTGAAAGAGGTGAAAGAAGTAAAAGAAGTAAAAAGAAAAAGAGGACATTAAGAGGAAAATAAGCTATAAACAGTAAGATGTTGAATAGAAAATCAGGAAAAACTTGATTATCTATTCAACATTTTACTGTTTATAGCCTAGGATCATCTGCCTGAAGTCAGTAGTATATGCTACTTTGTTTCCGGATATTTATCCTACTATCCATTTACTGCCCGGTATAAACGAAATGATCTTAGTTGTTACAAAACAACAGATAAACGTAACCACTGCGATACATGGTATAGCGGCAACAGTGGGAAGCGCCAATGTATCTTTGAACACAGTCACCCACAGTCCGAGCCAGAATATGTGCATAAGATACATACCATAGCTAAGTTTCGATGTTTCTGTCACCAACTTGGGAGCTTGCGGACGTTTGATACATGTAAACATAAGGAATGTACCCGTTGTGAGAAGCACACAGTTAATCGTACAGAAAGCCCATCCTATTTCTATTACAGGTGTGGAATGGAGTTCGCCGGGTATAGCCTGCACATAGAATGAATAAATAGTCCATACAGCACCGATCACCATTAAAATGGTTCCTATAATGAAACGCTTGGAACGGTTCCAGGTAAGGTGTACACGAATGTAATGCGCCAGAACAAGATAGCCCAGATAACCGGAGAAGTACCACAACATGTGGTATTCATTCCAGAAACATTGTCCCCACACTTCACCGCACCAACGATTGAGATAAGGCATACAGGTTGACAACACGAACAGCCCTATAAAGAAACGCTCTTCTTTAGCCGTGGCTTTTCTCAACCATGGGGATATAATTGGGATAAACAAATAAAGGCTTATCAGAGGATACATAAACCACAAGTGTCCGGCTAGCGTCGGGAAATTCAGGAATATCCGCGACAAGTCCTTCATAGATGTTTCTCCATCTATCTGTCCCCACAGCATAGGTAGAGTGCTGTACAGTATCATGAATATGAAAAACGGTGGAAGGATGCGAAGACAGCGCTGGCGATAGAATTGCCACATAGACTGCTCTTCCTTCATCGGTGCAAGCAGGAAGGCAGAGACTATCATGAACAGGGGTACTGCCATACGTGAAAAGCCATCGTATACTGATACCCATAGCCGGTCTGCTTCATTCGCTAGAAAAGACTGCGGACCTGCCATATCAGTAGATCCGGGAGCACCATAGAAATTCTCACTGGCATGAACAAGGATGACGAGAAAGCATGCAAACACACGGATGTAATCTAAAAAAACAATACGTTTCATTTATTCTAAGTTTTCTAGTTATTAATTTATTCTTTTGTGTTCGGGAACGCAGAGATTCTCAACCGTGCCGCACCCATAGGGATCAATGTTATTTCTTCTTTATCACCTTTCACCGCATCTTCTTCCGGCAATACGCCACACAGTCCTGTTTCGTCTATCTTCCATTCAGGAACCGGACGACCGATAGCTTTTACTTCTAAAGGTACACTGGCTACTGTGAAAGGATAGTTGTCAGCCGGCCAGGATTTACGGATTACCTTGAAATTTTTCAAAGGTTCTTTCTTATCCAATACCAACGAATAATTCCAGGGGCTATCCGGATAGATTTCAGTAGTAGGCCATTTCTGGGGATCAGCACCTTTCTGCCATTTTGAATCACCGATAGCAGTCTCGCGACTGTCTTTCTCTACATATTTCTCTACAATCTTGAGAGACAAAGTCAAAGGTCCGTAATCTACGCTTACGCTGTTTTTATTAACCTGCCAGGTACGCATAGACAAAGACATCGGAAGAGTCAATTCCACACGATCACCATTCGCCCACTCGCGATTGATGCAAAGATATTTTCCCGCTACAGGAGCTGCACTTACCTTCTTGCCATTCACCCGAACTTCCGCCTTTTGAGTCCATGAAGGAATACGAAGATAAAATGGAAAAGCGACCTTTTCATCGGTAGAAACAGTGAAGGCAATGCCTTCTTCAAAAGGATAATTTGTCTCTTCGTGAAGAGTGATTTCCTTACCGTCACCCACTTTCACTATAGCTTTGCAAGCTGCATAAATAGCTGTTGCCACTCCGTTGTCGGGAGTTGCCAGTACCAGATGTTCGGTGAAGTAAGGCCAGCCCTGTGCATGGTTGTGTTGGCAGCAACGACTGCTGAAAGGATTCATCGAAAGGAACGGGCCACGATTGTCAATGCCCGGATGATGATTCTTCGAATCACTGACAGCATGGTTCGGACAAGTGATATAACGCAATGCTTTAAAATCCGGCATCACGGCAGCCGGATAAGAGTTGAACGCTACTTCTTCACAGTGTTCAGCCCACATGGGATCTCCTGTCATGCAAAGCATGATTTCATCAGAAGCCATTTGTTCTACCAAACCGCAGGTTTCCACTCCCTGTCGGGGATCGATATATCCCAGACGAGCATTTTCGTCCGCACCGAACATACCTCCGGGAACCTGTCCAAAAGTACGCCGAATCAGATGATGGACATTATAAGAGGCTTTCAGCATCGCTGAATCTCCGGTCTGCATATAATAAGTGGCAGGTTCACGGAAACATTGGGCGATATTTACATTGTGCCAGTTAGGTAAGGAGGTGGATTTCGTCCAGTCGGCTGTGTTACGGTGAATCTTCTCGGCTAATTCGAGCAGGAAAGCATCCCCTGTATGGTTGTAAAGCCAGTAGATACTGATGATGTTATCACCGCCACGGCTTTTCTCCCAATAATCTTCCAGAAGTTGGTCATCGGGAACAGTCATCTGCCACTTGAAGTAATTCGTCATCAGGTCAATGACACGCTGATCTTGAGAATACTCATAATAAGATTGCAGACACCAGAGCATAATCATCTGTGCCCACAGTTCGCGTTTGCCGTTACGTTCATTGACCGGACCGAAATAGCCATCCGGCTGACGACTGGCAAATACACCTTCAATCCAATATTGGGTTTCTTCAATCATCTTCGGGTCATTCAGGATGTATGCCAAATTACCGTACCCTTTGAGCCAGTAAGGGACTTCCTCCCAGCCGTGATCGCCACCGGTTGTCAACCAGGCATTATTATCCTTTTCCAGCCAAGCGCTGATTTCTCCCAAATGTCCGGTCAGACCGTCACGTTGCAACTCCAGATACTTCTTCACCCATCCTTCGGGCTGAATACTACCTACCGGCAACTTTATAAAATTCAACGGTCGAAGCGGAGCGCGATACCCGATATAATTGGTATTGACGGACTGTATGTCCGGTCGGTCCACTACCGTCACCGTACCACTAGAAGAAGCAGACGCACAAGCTGTAACCGCCACTCCAAGCACTATCGATGCAAAAAGTCCTTTCGTTTTATTTTTCTTCATTTCGTCTATTCTATTCTCATTTAGATTATTTCAACTCTCATTGCACTGCTTCAAGACGCATATTGTCAAGGTCCAGCAGCACTTTCTTTCCTATTCTCCGATAAAAGCCATTGCCTATAACTCCATCAAAGAATATACCGGGAACTATTTGGCCAAGAGGATATGTTTTTACAGCTTCCGGACCAGGAGGCTGCATTAATTTATCATCAAATATTATTGCAGGATCTTTTAACGTTTTATATGTGATCGCCCGTGCCTGATGCAGCATAGCTACCCCGAATGTATTCTTTTTACTGGTAGAACCAATCAGCAGTTCTTTCTGATGTTTCTCGTAAAATGCAGAATCTACTGTAATATATTCATCAGAACCCGTATCCAGATGAGCCGTAAAATCAGTTCCATTAAGTTTTATACGCATATACAAATCGTATTTGTATGCATAAACATTGGGGGCTTTAGAAAGGTGAGCATTGGGCACAGAGACGGGGAAACACATTCTGTTATGTTCGTAATCAGTCTGTATCTTCCCTATCAATTTCATTACCGGCAGTCCAAGAAACACACAATCCGTAAACAATGTACGCACCGAATCTACAACAGTATGAGCCTTCTTCCTCTTCTTTCTTCTCTTAATTGATAAACCGGATACAAATGGAACACTCGCGGTGTCCGAGTAAATGAAGGCTGGAATATTGTAAAAAGTTATATTTCCAACTTCAATAGAATCAATGATACTCCGGACAGAAATCAAGTTCTCATTGATCGTTACTTTATTCTCGTCAATGCTGTCATATCTAAAGCCCATCCCATCCGCCAACTTTCTACTTAGGATACAGTAGGGGCCCACCCCTGTATCAAAGATAGTGTTCTGTGATATTCCATTATATTTTGCCTGGAAAACAGACTTATCACCTTCTTCTATATCAACAAAAGAAGACGTTTCGTTCCGTTTCATTTTTATAGGAGGCAGATTCACTGCATTTTCAGCATAGGATAAGAAATTCTCTGTAGCAGTTCGCCATTCCTCATATTCTTTTCCGCCTATATTTGTCTTTGTAAGACTTTCATTCCAAATTCGTTTCATCTGCAGATAAGTATCCAATGCCTTATCCGTATCCCCTAGTTCTATGTACGCATCAAACAAATTAGAATAAAAAACAAGTGTTTTCTCCCCAAAAGTTGCATAATGGTGAGGTATAAACTGCTCTAAATAGTAAGCGACACTGTCTGTCTTGTTTAAAAATTGCGCCATTCGAAATTTATAGTATAACTCTAAATCAGGAGGGACTGTCGTTGTCTCTGATAGATTCTCGTACAATTCCTTTGATTCAAAATATCTTCCATTATACATTAGCTTGTCCAACTCTTGTAATCGTTCAACAGCGACCTGTCCATGTAATGTAAGTGGAGTAAGCATAAAAATAAGACAGATGATATAATATGACCTACGATATCTCATACTACTATTGATTTACATTTTCTTTCTTTTATAGGCTATCTCATTATCCAGTGAGCTTTATTTGGCATCAACTTATACATAAAAACACCCAACTCTCATTGCACTGCTTCAAGACGCATATTATCAAGGTCCAGCAGCACTTTCTTTCCTATGCTTCGATAAAAACGATATCCTACAAATCCATCAAAGAGTGGTGCTATAGATTTAACAGAATATACCCTTACCTCATCATCTATAGTCGGAGGCTGCATTAATTTGTTATCAAATATAATTACAGGATTTTTTAATGATTTATATGAGGACATCCGCGCCTGATGTACCATAGCTACTCCAAACCTATTCTTTTTCATTACAAAACCAATTGGCATCTCTTTCTGATGTTTTTCATAAAATGCAGAATCAACTTCAATATATTCACCAGATCCAGTATCCAGATTAGCCGTAAAATCAATGTCATTAAGTTTTATACGCATATAAAGCCCTTTTTCGTATGCATAAATATTTGCTTCCTTGGAAAGAGTGACATCTGAAACAGGGAAACACATTCTATTATGATCATAATCAGTCTGTATTTTCCCTATCAACTTCATGATCGGTAGCCCAAGACATACACGCTCCGCCACCCATGTACGCACCGAATCTAAAGCCTTCTTCATCCGCCTCTTCTTCCTTAATGAACTGGATACATACGGAATACTTTCAGATTCCTTATAGATAAGGGTAGGAATATTATAAAAGGTGATATTTCCGACTTCAATAGAATCGATAATACTTCGGACACAAACCAAAGTCTCATTCACCACTACTTTATTCCTTTCAATGCTGTCATATCGAATCCCCATCCCCTCGGCTAACTTTTTACTCAAAAAACAGTAAGGTTGCATCCCTGTATCAAAGATAGTAGTCTGTGATATCCCATTATACTTTGCTTGAAAAACAGGTTTGTCATGTCCTTTTATATCCACAAAAGAAGATGTATTGCTCCGTTTCATTGTTATAGGAGGCGAATTCACGGCACTTTCAGCATAGGATAAAAAATTTTTAATATCAGTTTGCCACCCCTCATACGCTTTACCATTTATATTTGAAAGACTTTCATCCCAAAGCTGTTTCATTTGTTGATAAGTACATAGTGCCTTATCTTTATACCCAAGTTCAATGTATGCATCAAACAACATAGAATAAAGAATTAACACTTGATTTCCACAATCCTCATAATAATAAGGTATATACTTCTCCAAATAGTAAACAGCACTATCCGTCTTGTTCAAAAACTGTGCCATCCTAAATTTATAGAACAAATCTAAATCAGAAGGGATAGTTGTCGTATCAGACAGATTCTTATACAGCTCTTTTGATTCAAAATATCTCCCATTAAACATTAGCTTGTCCAGCTCCTGTAACCGTTCTGCATCTACCTGTCCGCATAATGTAAGCGGAGTAAGCATAAATATAAGACAGATGATATAATATGTTTTCCAGTATCTCATAAATTATTGATTTCCATTTCCATCTTTTGAAAAAGAGCTGCCCGATAACAGACTTATCAATCCCCCTACTCCCGTAAACCATAGAAATATATTGTAGAGAACAGTCCCAATAAGAGACGGAAGGCCGTAATAAAGCCTCACAAATAGCTGCCTATGAATATATTCCGAAATAAATAATTGGCAACCGAGAGCAGGGAGCTGATTCATAAATCCATTATTTGTCTACAGAGAATTTGAAGATACATTGGCTTGTATACTTTTCGCCCGGGCGAAGTACAGCCGACGGCCATTCCGGTTTGTTCGGAGTATCCGGATATTTCTGTGTTTCGAGACATACGGAAGCACGTTGGTTGTAAGTAATGCCTTTCTTTCCTGTCAGCGAACCATCGAGGAAATTACCTGCATATACCTGAATACCCGGTTCATTAGTATAAACGTCGAGTACGATACCAGTCTTCGGTGATTTCAAAGAAGCGCATTTACGGGTTACGTCGCCTTTCGTGTTCAATACCCAGTTGTGATCGTAGCCATTGCCGTTTTTCAGCTGTACGAAATCATAGTCGTTGATACGTTCGCCTACCGGAGTCAGGGTGCGGAAATCCATCGGAGTTCCTTCTACCGGAACAATCTCGCCAGTCGTCATGAAAGTACTGTCCACCGGAGTATAATAGTCCGCATCCACCATCAACAAATGACCAGAGTTGTTGCCGGCATCACCTTCAAGATTAAAATAAGAGTGGTTGGTCATATTTACAATCGTCGGTTTGTCCGTTTCCGCTTCGTATTGAATATCGATAGCATTATCGTCCGTCAGTTTCATCAATACTTTACAAGTGATGTTTCCCGGAAAACCTTCTTCACCGTCTTCTGCACGGTAAGTCAACTGCAATTCCTGCGGATTCAACAATTCTGCATCAAACACCCGGTATTGGAATCCTTGCGGTCCGCCGTGCAAACAATGACCGTAGTTATTGCGGGGAAGCTGATATTCTACACCATCCAAGGTAAACTGTCCCTGATTGATACGATTGGCATAACGTCCGATAGTCGCACCGAAATCCGAAGGCTTGCTGATATAGTCCTGAATAGAATCGAAACCGAGAACAACATCACGCATCTGTCCGTCTTTGTCGGGAACCATCACTGAAACAATACGTCCACCGAAGTTCGTGATACAAACTTCCATGTTGTTCTTGTTACGCAGAGTGAACAAATCAGTCTTCTTTCCATCTACTTCTGTCTGGAATTTACTCTGCAATAAACCGGAATCTGTAGCCTTTTCAGCTTTCGGAGTACAAGCTGCCATTAAAAGGGCGGCAACTGCCCATACACATAACTTTTTCATGATACAATTGTTTTTTAAATATTAGTTTTCAGCTATTCATATTTAGATGCAGACGACGCGGATAACGCGTTTTTTCTAATTTTGCATCAGAAAAAGAGCCGCATCACCCGCGTTATCCGCGTTCAAATTACTATGTCAGCATATTACTGTATACTATTCAATAAATCTACCTTTCCTTCATTAACCAACTTCAAAATCAACTCACCGAAAAGAGTATTCTGCCAGGCAAACCATGCGCGGGTAAATTTCTTCGGATTATCCTTATGGAAAGATTCGTGCATAAAGCCGGTGTCAGCATCCGTGTCCATCAACATCTTAATGCAAGTCTTGATTTCGGCATCATTCTGACTTGTGAAGGCTTTCATCATAATACTCATCGGCCATACCATATCGTAACCGATATGCGGTCCGCCGATTCCTTCGCCTGCCTTGCCTTTAAAGAAATAAGGATTGTCCTCACTCCACACAAAACGGCGGGTATTCTGATAAATCGGATCGTTTACATTCACATCACCCAAATAAGGCATCGCAAGCAAACTCGGCACATTGGCATCATCCATCAGATGATGATTTCCAAAACCATCTACCTCGAATGCATAGATTTTACCATATTTAGGATGGTTATACACCGCATATTTCTTTAAAGCTGTTTCCACCTCCTGCGCCAAGTCCTTACATTCTTTAGACAAAGCTGTCTTCTTATTTACCGTCTCCAGAATCTCGGCAGCCTTGCGCAACGAAGATACAGCGAAGAAATTGGAAGGTATCAGGAACTGAAGCGTAGTAGCATCGTCCGAAGGACGGAAACTGGAAACAATCAAACCGACTGGTTTCACCGGTGCTCCCAGACCGTCATTGCTCACAGTATCCAGTGCACGTTCCGTCTTACGTTGAAATTTATAAGGACCTACTCCGTCTTTACGTTGTTGCTCTTTGAATGTTTTCAGTACATTAGTGATTGCCTGAATCCATTCTTCGTTGAATATGCTCGCATCTCCGGTAGTCTTCCAGTAATGATAAGCCAAACGCAACGGATAACACAAGGAGTCTATTTCCCATTTACGTTCGTGCAACTCCGGTTTCATGTCTGTAAGGTCACTCATCCAATGACCGTCAGGAATAGCGCCGTCATTAAAAGCATTCGCGTACGGATCGATATTGATACATTTGAACTGGCGGAGAATAACACCTGCCAGCATTTCTTTCAGTTCAGGGTCCGCATTAGCTAATTGCACATAAGGCCATACCTGTGCACCGGAGTCGCGTAGCCACATAGCATGAATATCACCCGTATATACGAACGTATCCGGTTTGCCATCGCTTCCTTTACGGAAATGTACGGTTGTATCCAGTGTATTCGGGAAACAGTTGGTAAACATCCATGCCAACTTCGCATTCTTCAAAAGTTTCTGTACACGGAGAATCTCCTTCTCTACCGCATTGGAACGGAACAAACGATTGGATATTTCCGGGCGGTTATCTTTCTGAATAGCATCCGCCAGACATACATGCATTTCTGTCATACGGTTGGAGGCTTGTAACTGCCCGCCACAGAGAAGCATACCTGCCAGCATACCTGCACTGATATATTTGATCTGTTTCTTCATGATTACTTCTTCTTTTTAAATTCGTTAGAGAAAGAATAAGGGAAATCGGACTCTTTGGTACCACGTTGCTGATTGGGTTTCGCGTCCATTTTGTAAGAAATGCTAGCGCCATTCAACAGGTCCTGATGGGTCAGATAGTTTTTGGTATATTCTTTACCGTTCAATGTCATTGATGAAATGTAACGCTTGTCGTCTCCGTTATTCGGAGCGGAGATAGTCACCGTCTTTCCGTTTTCCAGATGCAGCTTCATCTCCTTGAAGTAAGGAGTACCCAAAACATATTCATCCGTACCCGGACATACCGGATAGAATCCCATTGCCGAGAATACATACCAGGCAGAAGTCTGACCGTTGTCCTCATCACCGCAATAACCGTCGGGAGCAGGAGTATAAAGTTTGTCCATCACTTCACGAATCCAATGTTGCGCTTTCCAGGGTTGGCCGGAATAGTTGTACATATAAAGCATGTGCTGAATCGGTTGGTTACCATGTGCATAGTTGCCCATGTTCATAATCTGCATTTCACGGATTTCATGAATAACGGCTCTATAATAACTTTCATCAAAAATCGGAGGCAGGATAAATACAGAATCCATCATCTGGTTGAATCCGTCTTTACCTCCCATCAGGTCAATCAGACCTTGAGGATCATGGAATACCGACCAGGTATAATGCCAACTATTACCTTCCGTAAAGGCATCCCCCCACTTCAACGGATTGAACGGAGACTGGAACGTGCCGTCTTCATTCTTGCCACGCATCAACTTATGTTTAGGGTCATAGAGATTCTTATAATTCATTGCACGCTTTGCAAAGATTTCAATCTCTTTTTTCGGTTTCTTCAAGGCTTTACCCAATTGATAGATACACCAGTCATCGTATGCATATTCCAGTGTACGGGCTGCATTCTCGTTAATACCTACATTATAAGGTACATATCCCAATTTATTGTAATACTCATGTCCTAATCGTCCGGTAGAACGAACATTCGGATGCACTGCATTCGCTCCATGTTTCACGGCTTCCCACAATGTCTCGATATCGTATCCTTTCAATCCTTTCAGGTAAGCATCGGCAACGACAGAAGCGGAGTTGTTTCCAACCATGCAACCTCTGTGTCCCGGACTTGCCCATTCCGGCAGGAATCCGCTTTCTTTATAAGTGTTCACCAATCCTTCCTGCATCTTTGTATTCATGGATGGATACATCAGGTTAAGGAATGGGAAAAGACAACGGAACGTATCCCAGAAACCGGTATCGGTAAACATATATCCCGGAAGTACTTCACCATTATAAGGGCTGTAGTGCATCACGTCTCCTTTAGCATCTATCTCGTAGAAACTTCTGGGAAATAATACTGAACGATACAGACAAGAGTAGAAGGTACGCAAATGATCGATATCATCGTCTTTCACTTCAATACGTCCTAAAACATCGTTCCATATCTTGCGGCCTTTCGCTGCAATCTGTTCAATGTTGTCCGTACCCAGCTCTTTCAGGTTCAGTTCCGCCTGTTCAGGGCTGATAAAAGAGGAAGCCACACGCACATTTACCTGTTCGCCCTTGCGGGTTTTGAAACCGATCAGTGCACCGGCATGATTGTCTGTCGCTTCCAGTTTGTTGGTGTCAATCACACCACTGGCTACGGCAGCCGTATAAGTAAACGGTTTGTCGAATACTAGTACAAAGTAGTTTTTAAAGTTGGCAGGAACACCACCGCTGTTTTTAGTGGTATAACCGATAATCTTGTTCTCCGAAGGGATTACTTTCACAAACGAACCTTTATCAAAGGCGTCTACCACTACATAAGAGTGGTCGTTTTCGGGGAAAGTGAAACGGAAAGCAGCTGCTCTCTCTGTCGGAGCAATTTCGGTCACTACATCATGATCGGCAAGATATACTTTATAATAATAAGGAGTAGCCGTTTCAGCTTTATGAGAGAACCAACTGGCACGCTCATCCTGATTAAATACTGCCTTACCGGTTACCGGCATGATGGCAAATTGACCGTAATCATTGATCCAGGGACTTGGCTGATGGGTTTGTTTGAATCCTCTGATCTTGTCAGCGTCATACGTATACGCCCATCCATCGCCCATTTTACCAGTCTGCGGAACCCAAAAGTTCATTCCCCAGGGCAGCGCAATGGCAGGGTAAGTATTTCCGGTAGATAATGCGTGCTTTGACTGCGTACCAACCAGCGGACTAACGTAGTCCACCGGTCCGGTAATTGTTTTTGCAGTCATAGCCCATGCACTAAGTAACGTAAAAGCGAATAGAGCTAGTTTCTTCATGGTATTTTTGTTTTATTTAATCAGTTTTCCTTCAAGCATTTTGATATAATATCCACCTACAACGGAACGTGCCTGGAAGCCTCTTTGATTCGGTTCGTCTGTAAATACCCAGTCGGACATCGGAACACGGTTAGGTGTAACGTTCATAAACAGATATACGGGTTCGATAAATTTCTCAAAGGTAGCTTTGTCATTTGCCAATGTAGCTGTCCACATGATCCAGTCGGTCTTTGTGTATGTTTCACGGTTATCCAACGGAAGACCATATTTATTTTGCTTCGAAAGATAGTAAGCTATTTCCGTTTCTGCAACATTTTTAGGGAAGATTTGCAGATTCAACAGTTTATCCCACACCAGGTTATACTTCTGGCTCCATGTTCCCGGTTTGTCAAATGTAAGACGATAGTGGTCACCATCATCAGCCATTTTCACCCATTCGGCAGCCATTTCTTTCGCTTTCTGTGTGTACTTTTCAGCCACATCTTTTTTGCCCAGCATATCTGCCAGATAACCGTATGAAGCAACACCCATGATTGCTTTGATAGAAAGGTTGGCATTGTGTGCAAAGTGACCTGCAAAGTCATCGGTACAAAGTTGGTTGGCCGGATCAAGTCCGTTCTCTACCAGATAGTCTGTCCACGTAGTCAGGGTTTCCCAATGTTTCTGTGCGTAATCTGCATTACCTTCTACCTTGGCAATGGCAGCAGCCAACACTACCATATTACCCGATTCTTCTACCGGCATATCACCGCCATAAGTCTGGCCGTTAGCCAATGGATAAGTACCGACATCATGTGCAGCAAATGGTTTCGTCCATTTTCCGCTTTCACTATAATAGAAGATATGGTTCATGGTAGCTTTCACCAATTCCGGATTGTAGTATAAAAGCAACGGAGCTCCCGGATAAGTCAGGTCGACTGTTCCGATGGAACCATTACTGAAGTTCTCCTTAGAAAGGAATACCAAGTCACCGTTCGGAGCCTGTACCAGTTTATGTGCAGCCAAGGCCTGACGATAAGCCAATGCACAAAGTTCGGCATATTTACGTCCACCGGCAGCAGTAGCTTCTTCCATCAGTTTCTTGTCGAAAGCAGCGCTGTTCTTCATTTGTGTCTTGTATTCTTTCTCCGCTTTCTGGAATTGGGAAACAATCGTTTCATTACCCTCACGATTCCAGTAAGGACGCAGGTTATCACCAAAGTATTGGATAGAATAAATATCATCATATCCGATCAACAGGTGGCCATCAGCTTTTTGTGTTTCGCCCAATGAACGTACCAAAGCCAGTTTATCATAACCGTTTGTGGTAGGAGCTTCCAACTTATTAGCAACAAAGCTCTTACGCAGTTCTCTGCCGTCACCGATTGCAGATGTGCTGTTTTCTTTTTCAGCAGCCAGATAGAAATGTCCCCAGTCGATACGAACATCATCACCCTTTTTCTTCAGAATCTCCTGATTGCGGCTTCCGGTACGAAGGAATAACAAATCGCCGTCAGTAAAGCTGTCGGCAACAGATTCCTGATGAGGTTGGTCGATTGCCCATTGCGGAGATGCTTCGAAATACAGCTCAACCTGATGTTTCTTTCCGTCATTGGAGGCTACTTCATAAGAAATATAGTTGACAGGACGTGACAACAAGTCCAGATTATCCATGAACATAGGAGCGGTAAATGTCAGTTTCAAATCTACCGGACCACAAGTAAATGTATAATAAGTCTGCATGGGTTGTACATCTGCAGAAGTTTGTTGCGCTGTTTGATGGAAAGAACGGTAACCGTCCAGTTCTACCAGCAATCCGAAATCCAACAGTCCGTTTCCTACCCGGTTATGACAATAACCTGCAATCAGATTTTCACCCGGTTTCAAAGAAGCTACTACTTCTTCCGACAGTTTCACCCGCTCGTTCTTTTTACAAGCATTGCCTGTATCCACTACCTTGATGCCGTTGATATAAATAATAGCATCATCGTCGTGAGAGAATTCAAGATATACATTTTTTCCTGTCAAGTCTTCCTGAATATCAGCTACCCGGCGTACCCAGATAAATTCTTCTCCCCATTGGGTTTTGGCTGTATGTTCATTTTCCATCGTTCCGAAGGCAGCTTCGCCTTCTTTCCATGCTTTATCATTGAATCCGGCATTCTGCCATCCGTCAGCAGGCTGTTGAGTGGTATACTTTCCTGTCCAGCTACCTTGTTCGGATGTCTTTACCAAAGGACGTAGTTCCAGTTCTTCCGTTCCCATGAAACGGTAGGTTTGTCCGTCTACTTTCGCAACGCCAAGTAAAGAAAAATCCTTGCCTGTCCAATGTTTCACAGGACTGTCATACAGATTGTCCGTAGTGGACCATGCACTGGTATAAGGATCGATCGTCACCAGCGGGTATGCCGGAGCACGTAATTCATTCTTCTCGTGCTGTTCTATCTGGGTCTCACAGCTACAAAGTACAGAAGCTGTTCCCAGCAACAGCATCATCAGTTGTTGTTTCATAATTTAATTCACCTGTTTATTTAATCTATTTTACCATTCTATCGATACATTCACTCCGGCGGGATCATTCTCGAAACTCAATAAAAGAGTTTTGGAAGATTCATCCCACTCCGGCTGTTCCGCCTTTCCGTTTACCAAGACCTTTCCAGGTTTACGCGGCAAAAGGACTCTTGATACATTCGTCGTATGTAACGGGCTTTTAGCTACAAACGAGTAGCTTTGCTTCCCTACTTTTTCATCATAAATGCGGGAGGCTCCACAAAGTACCTTTGCTTTCACTTTACCCGATACTTTATTCAAGTCGTACAAATACCCCTGTTCACCGGGATTAATCTGCTTGACTGTCAATACCGGCAAGTCTTTGTCGAACAAATCGATATACAATCCCGACAGTTTCAAAGGCTCTTTAGAAGAACTCTCATCCATTACTGCCGCAATCGTATAAGGACCACGTTCCACCATAAAATTGTTTTTGATTTCTATCTTCTTACCTGTTTTGCTCTCATAAGCGGATGCAATCGTTTCAAAGTATTTCCGGTCGTTTCCGCCTTTTAATACAAAATGTTTCGGATCTTCGCGCATGACAATCACGGTGCCTTTCCCAAACCGATAGGTTCCGTCACCGGGATTACGGGACAACCCCATCGCCTCAAACAGATGTTCCGAAGGAGCTTTGTATGCGTTTCCTTCCGTATTCCACCATTCTAAAACTGTTTGATAAGGATCGACATCTTCTCCACAATACACCAACGTACCTCCTTTTTTAACCCAGTCTGCCAGATAGTTATGGTATTCCGATTTCATCGGTTTCATGTTCGAGTAGGACATTACAAGTACCTGAAGTCCGTTGAAAGTATCTTTAAACGGAGTATTCTCCATGTGTACCAGTTCCACCGGAATTCCTCTTTTCAATAAAGGCAAGGTTTGCCCATAGAAACTGGAGAATTGCGGATCGTCATATCCGTTATGATCCGGGAAACGCTGGAACATCAGCGAATTTGCCATCAATACACCAATGCCGTGCGTACCGCTGATTTGTTTGTCAGAAGTGCGAATGTCATTCAATGTGTTAATCATCACCTGCATTTGCGTAGAATACGAACGGGGAATACGTTCTTTCTGATCCGTTCCTGCTATCCGGTATAATCCCTGATAAATACGGTCCGGCCATGGCATCACTTCATAAGTATCTACCATCGGGTACATTAACTGTGCGGCAAAAGTGGCCTGATAATTGATTTTATAATCCAGCCAGTCTTTGGCACGGTCTTCAATCGGATCGGTCAGGAAATACATTTTACGATTCAAAGGGGCAGTCATGGATTTCATGCAGCCGTATTCGAGAAAAGCATTCTCAAATACACGCTCTTTCTTTACGCCGTTATAGAAGTTCGGTTCACGGGCAGTACCTGTCCACACCTGTGCGATGTAACCATCTACGCAATCCAATGAAGCCAGACTGGCCTCCGGACTTACAATTTGCCAGGAAGTGTAGTTAATCAAAGAGTGAGTAGGCACATAGCATTTCACATCCAGCCCTTTCGATTTACCATATTCTTTCGCATAAGTGAATATCTTATCCAATGCATTATAGTAGAGATGATATTTCAATTTATTGGAGAGGTAGGTATTTTCGGGAGATTCATGTTGGGGCCTCCAGGGAAAATTATAATATTTCTGCCATTCGGACTTGAAGGCTTCACTATATCCGCCACGCATCCAGAACTCCGGTTCTTCCAAATAGATGGAAGTAATGCCGGCATCAATCACCCGCTTTATCTGTGTTTCCTGCATATAACGGATAAAACTTTCGGTAGGCACAATGTAGGGTATCAAGTGCCCGTGGGCTATCTCGTTTCCGTTACGATCCCGCTGCCCCTCTTTCAAGTGACCGTCTATTCCATCCCATTTGCCGAGAAAATAGTCTTTATAATCTCCCCATGCCACTCCGGTCATAAATTGTGTCTGATACCCCTTGTCTCTCCACGACTGAACACGCTGTTCAAAAGAAACACCCTTTTTATCCAGCGTGCCATACACCATTGTGGCATCAGCACGCACATCTGTTTCGGGTTTCCAGGGTTCGGCAGTTTGAAAAGTCGTTTTTGCTTCCTTGTCTTTGGCCTTTTGAGTTTGAGCAAAAGAAGCATAATTGCCGGTTAATAACAGGCTGAATATTATCAGTAGTTGTTTATTATTCATTTTTACGTGGTTCTGTGTCGTTTTCTATTTACTTCTTAGCCGGAAACAAAAGCATCAATGCCGGTATACCGGAAGCAGAATAACTGTCGATTTCCGCACCTTCCGGCAACTTTTTATAGTATTCGCCTCCACATACATTCCGTGTCTTATCTCTGTTTGCCCAACCTGCTTTGATGGTACGTTTCAGGAACGGGAGATATTGGGTTTGTCCGCAATCATACACCAACCATGCCATATATTCCGCAAAGATGGCAGTATAGATTCCCTGTTCAATACCACCTTCGAAAGGTAGCACTTTATGTTCTGCAGACATATCTTTCACTGTATAGTCTGCCGCCAGAATAGCATTGTCCAGATAACATTTCTCTCCGGTCGCCTTATAAAGCAGTATGGACGCTCCGATAAAGGTTGCCTGGTTGTATACATGTGCTTTCCACGCGGGATTGCCATTTCCATGACGGCTATCGGCAATCTTTCCTGTTGCTTTATCCAAGAGATTTTCCACTCCCCATTCATAGATTTCTTTACCTTTGGCAAGATATTGAGCTTTCGTCTGATAATCCGGCCGTTTGTCGGTCGATTCTTTTCTATTTTCAGGCACGTTATTGTAGAGGGTTAATGCTGCAACAACTGTCGGAAAGTTGATACATGCCATCTTTCCATCACCAAATTTATTCGGTTTCGGATTTTGAATGGGTTGCCATTGCCAGAACATACCTCCGTTTTCTTTGTCATACGAACCTGTATCACCCACTTTTTCCGAGCCATACCATACCCGTTTGAAACTGGCTTCCGAAAGTTTCAGATATTCATCCACTCCAAAAAGCTCGTAGCCGCGTGCCAGGCTGATAGTCCACCACATGATGTCATCGTAGATGAACCAGCCGGTATTTTCATTGTTATCATCAAAATCAAACTGGCAATATTGCGCTTTGTTCCCTGCGAATATTTTCTCGCAGAGTGTTTTATAATAATTTGTCTTCTTTCTGTCTTTCTGTGCCTTTGCCAGTTTATAGGCATTCATTGCCATATCCCAATAAATAGGCTGACACCAGATAGCCGCTGCTCCATTGCCACGGTCAACAGCACTCGGATAGGACGAATTTGTCTTGTAAATATATTTATTGAAGTCTAGTAGTGTATTATTAAATCCTTCATAAGCTGCCCATACATCTTCGTTCGTATACGCATGCTTCTTCTGGTTTGCTTTTCCTAAATTACCGACTGCCCATGTGCTAGTTGATACTCCCAATAGTAGTGTCAGAGCCAAAAGAATTTTGCTTTTCATGATAGTTTATAAGTTTATAGTATTTTTCCTGTTACAAAGATTGCAGAAATAGCTGAAAAAAAACGATAATATTTATTCAATAAAGAACAAATACAGACCAAAACACTTTTCTACAATAAAAATAAAGGATTAATAAAGGGTTATTGGAGAATAATTTCCCCTCACTCTGTCCTTATGACAGAGATAAGGGGAATATTTAACTCTATCCGATTAAAAATACCAATCATATAAACCTGATTAATACCATGGACTATTTCAATTTGCGACATTAAACATGAAAACATGTGCTGCAACAACTTCTGACGAGTCTTTATCTATGAACAAAAATATATAATATTAACTACTTCCAAGCTAAACTTTTCAGATTTTACTTCAATGGGCTTGCCTTTACTCCCTCGAAAGTCATCTTTATGGGTTTTATTTTTCCATCTTTATCAAAGTACATACGGTCAACGCAGGTCACACGAGCGTTTCCATCCGTTTCACCCAATGGATGGCGATGATAAATGATGTACCACTCATCCTCTCCCGGCCCTTTTACAACTGAATGATGACCGGCACCTGTTCCAATATTGGGATCTCTCTGTAATATTTTTGCTTCTCTTTTGAAGGGTCCGAACGGTGAGTCGGCAATGGCATAAGCAACACAATAATCCGGTCCGGTCCAACCGCCTTCTGACCACATAAAATAATATTTTCCGTTACGTTTCAACATAAAAGGTCCCTCTACATATTTTTCGGGGGTTACTTCCTTATAAAGGGTACCATCTTCAAACGGTACGATACTCAACAAGTCCGGGGCCAGTTTCACCATATTACAATGTCCCCAGCCACCATAATACATATAATACTGTCCGTCATCGTCTTTGTAAACAAACTGATCGATCGGTTGCGCACCATTTACAAATTTATCAATCAGAGGTTTGCCTAGCGCATCTTTAAATGGTCCGGCAGGATTGTCGGCCACAGCTACACCAATACCGCCCAGTTCATTATTGCTTTGGATATCATTCGCACCGAAGAATATATAATATTTATCATTCGCATGAATCACGGCAGGTGCCCATAAAGCACGTTTAAACCAACTTATATTCTCTTTTGATAACACTTTCGGATGCTTTGTCCAATTCACCAGGTCTTTAGATGAAAAAGCATCCATGAAAGTCTGTTCGTCATAAGGCGCCGAATACGTAGGATAAATCCAGTATTCATCCCCAAATACAACTCCTTCCGGATCGGCATACCATCCCGGAAATACAGGATTGCCACTCGTCTTCGGTTGTTGATTGGCTTTTTGTCCAAATACAGACTGGGAACAGCAAATAACACTAAGAAGAATAAGGTGCTTCAGTTTCATACAATATCAATTTTAAAGTTCGTGCCACAAAGATGAGAAAAAACAACTAGAAATTCAATAAATACAAACCAATTAAGGATAAATACTAACCAATCTGCAAAAAAAAAGATGATTTATCAGGATTTTGTGCTTTCTTTGCAGTGTCATTATTAAATGAAAAATACCATGAAAAGCAGATTGTTATTACTAGCCGTACTTTTAGTCATTATTTGTGCATCCTGTCAACCCAAGAAGAAAACAGAGCCGGAAAAGGAAGCCGTAACAGGAGCTACTTATACAAATCCGCTACGTGAAAGAGGAGCAGAGCCATGGGCTGTTTTTTATAAAGGGAAATATTATTATACGCAAGGCGCTGAAAGCAGAATCGTGCTTTGGGAAACCAGTGATATTACAAACTTGAACGATAGTCTTAAAAAGCCTGTATGGATACCAACCGACCCTAGTAACTCCCATCACTTATGGGCTCCCGAAATGCATCGCATCAACAACAAATGGTATATTTACTTCGCTGCAGACGATGGCAACATGGACAATCACCAGATTTATGTAATTGAAAACGAGGCTGATATTCCTACAGAGGGTAAGTTTGTCATGAAAGGGCGCATACCGACCGACAAAGATAACAACTGGGCAATTCATGCGAGTACTTTCGAACACAACGGACAGCGTTACATGATTTGGTGCGGATGGCAAAAACGAAGAATTGACAGCGAGACACAATGTATTTACATCGCTTCGATGGAAAATCCGTGGACTCTTTCTTCCGACAGAGTTCTGATTTCCAAACCTGAATATGAATGGGAGTGTCAATGGGTGAATCCCGATGGCAGCAAAACAGCCTATCCGATCCATGTGAACGAAGCACCTCATTTCTTTCAGCCGAAGAATAAAGATAAAGTATGCATTTTTTATTCCGCCAGCGGTAGCTGGACTCCCTATTATTGTGTAGGATTACTGACAGCAGACGCCAATGCCAACCTATTGGACCCTGCTTCCTGGAAGAAACATCCGACACCCGTATTTCAGCAGGAACCGGAGAATGAAGTTTTTGGCCCCGGCGGCAGTTCTTTCGTCTCTTCACCGGATGGAAAGGAATGTTATATGCTTTATCATGCCCGTCAGATACCGAATGATGCTCCGGGTGCAATGGACTCACGTACTCCCCGTTTACAAAAAATAGAGTGGGACAAAGATGGGATGCCTGTACTGGGAATACCGGATAAAACCGGAGAACCCATGGCAAAGCCATCGGGTTCTCCAATCAATTAGACTAATTACATTTTGTACTTTCAGGTCCAAGGTATGAACGTTTTAATCCTCCCATGTCGATGACTATTTTCTGAATGACGACCCCGGGATCACCACAACGTATCTGTAGGGTGTGTTTGCCCGGCTTCTTCACATACAAAGTAGATTTATTCACTCTACAATTCTTCAGTACACTATCATACCAAACTTGAGAATACTCAATAGCAGAAGTAGATGGAGTAGAAATAGAACCATCATCTATACGGACACTATACTTTGTGTCCGAATTAGTATGTTCCGGCAATTTATAGTCTCGCTCTGCGTGCAAAGGGAATGTAGGTAGAACATAGGTATACACATCATAAATCCCGGCATTAAACGTATAAAAATCATATTCCACTCTAGGTACATCACCAGCACGATACATCTGTAAGGGAGATATAGGATTCCCTAATTGCAAAGCATACCCTTCAACCCCAACCCCGGGAAGAATATTCATTTTTATGTCATTACTCTCAAACTTACGATGAAACCCTGCAGCCGGAATAGAGACATACCCATTCTCTTCCATATATACTCCTTGCATCTCATCACGCACAGGAGACGCCGGATTAAAAACAGAAACCAATACACATTCTTTTTGATCATTAGAACTAAACTCCACAGCACCTTTAATACTCTCTCCAACCGGAACTTTCTCCCAATCAACAGATACCCTGATTCGGTCCTCTGTCGGAGTTTTCCCAGCTTTTTGAGACACTATAATCCAATCGTCCGAAGACTTTGCAGTCCAACTCAAATCTCCACTTCCTTGATTATACACATCGATCCAATGGCTTTTACGGGAAAAAGTGTTATAAACAGGCAAACTATGATAGCTCAACCCACCTTTATCCAAAATTTCACTTTCTGCCTGAAGAGCTAATTTAGGAGCACCAACCGGTGTATAACTTTCTTCCATCAACGGGAGCATAAAGTAAGAACTGGAACCTTCATAATTCTGTTTCAAAGACATCATATATTTCCATTTCCCGTTCAACAAAGAATTATACCCTTCAGTTATGATTTGCAGACTATCATGGTAATTCTTTACCTTCTCCTTTATCAAATTGGCAGCGGCACGCTGCTGACGAACATACTGCCGATAATATTGTCCTTTTATAGTCATGTGGTTCATCAGTTCGGCACCTTTCACCGGATAGTATAATAACTGATAAAAAGCCGGCTGACTGTCTTTATCCAAAGATGCCAAAAGATTTTCCGCTTTCTTCCCAATGCGGCTATATTCGTTCAGACGATTTTCTGCTTCATTATAATTGGCAAAAGAGAACTCCGTATCCGTACGTTTCTCTCCCCCGCCCCAATAATTATTCCAATATCCCCAACCCATATATTCCGGTTTCCGGGAAAAGGCCAGATTGATATGCGAAGAAGTGATATCTTCAAATACGCTATAATACTGATCCCCAAACATCTTTGCCAACCAACGGGCGGGATAGGTAACCACATTATTCGCATTAAAGCTATCTATATCATAAGCCATATCAAGGAATAAAGACACTTGCATTTCGGCTCCTTTTAAATCACCGCAATTAGCCAGCCAGATACGGTCTGCCGTCGTATCATAAGCCTTTCGGAGTTCCTCATACATCAGAGCCGGGGGAGTAGTGCTGTACCACAAATAGCTATGGGGAACTCCCAGATAAGAGACATGGTAGTAAACACCTGCACGCCCGGAGCGCTTCTGTTCATGCGGGCCACTTAAGCGCTTCATGTAGCCGAAGTTATCATCCGGCCAAATAATGGTTACATCATCCGGCAATTCCAATCCATTCGAATAGATTTCCAACACCTCCTTGTATGGAGTAAATGCCTGTGGAATTGTTTCAACCGGTCGATCAATATGTTCTGCAATCAAATTACGCTGGTCTTTCAACGCACTCTCCAGCATTTTGACCTTTTCTTTCATGGAGACATCACCTCCTCCCATTGCCGCATCATGCAATCCTCTCAAAGCCAATGTATATACATTCTCATAAGCACAGTTTTCCTTTACACGGTTTCCTAGAACTTCATTAATTTTATCCTTATTTTTACCATAATCCCAAGGCCCCATCGTTTTTGAATTCCATTCACTAGCTGTATTTAACAATAATGGTTCGCAATGACTGGACCCCATTACAATAGCAAAAGTATCTGCCACCAACTTATTTTCAGGTATCTTATAAAATGCGGTCGACACCGGATGCATGGCAGGAGCCAGATGATTGGCTTTCAACCGTAACAACAATTCGCATATTTTGGCATAAGTACGGGGACCTATATTGCCACGCTCTTTCTCAAAAGTCTTAGCGGCCCAAGGTTTCAGTCCCCAATCTTCATCATTCAGAAAAACACCTCTATATTTCACGGAAGGGGTCTTGGAAACAGTGGTGGGAGCATCCACATAAAGTGTTTTATGTTTCTTCACAGGGACATCCGCCCACCAATACCAGGGAGACACACCTGCCATTTCCGAAAGAGAAAACAAACCGTAAGAAGCTCCTCGCCTGTCACTTCCGGCTACAATCAGCGCTTTATCTACTCCTGGAAAAGGATGATTAACTGTCTGGATCAGATAACGTTCCCATGCTCCTTCCAAAGGAGATATATCTATTTTCCCATTGGAGGCTAGCTGACGAATTGCCTGATTCTTTTCAATAGTACCAACAATCACCACTGTTCTTCCTTTCTTCCATTCATCTGCCAATTTTAATTTCTGTCCTGTGACATTTTCAATATCAGACACAAACAGTTCGGCAACCTTCTTTACAACCGGGTAATCATTGGCATCATAACACACGGTCGCCTTTATTTTCGATGCGACTAATGGGAAAGTATATTTACTATGTTTTACATTCTCATTCACAACCACTTGTGATTGCAGGGCAGATGCCACTACCAATAATATTAATAGCGAAAAGATTCTCATTGATACAGTAGTTCTAGTTATTCAGTTCTATTTCTTTTTATCTTCAAAATGATAGTTATATGGATTCCGCTTAAAATGATAACGATTTCTTGGCACCGGCAATGGGTCTTGTACACGCAGTTCCCAAGTCATCAATTCTTCCAGCAATTCCATTTGTTTGGAGGCATATTTCTTTTTATTATAAAGATTATTAATCTCGGAAGGATCGGCTTTCAAGTTATACAGTTCACCACGACCATAATTGTCGAGTACTAGTTTCCAGTCATCTTTGCGAACCATACGTTCAGTTCCGCTTTGTGTCCAGGTATTCAGTTCGTCAAAGTGAGCTATTTTATTGGGTTGCAAAGCCCCCTCTTTAGCAAATGTCAACGGTTCATCCCGGGTGAAATCTTCACCACCGAATCCCTGTTGTACAATTACACTCGAGAATTCTTTCTTTGGGTACGATTTACCCGTCAACATCGGCCATAAACTGCGTCCTTGCACTCCCAAAGGTATATCTGCACCGATTGCTGTACAAATAGTAGGAAATACATCAGCAATAGAAACATGCGCATCCATTGGAGATTTTTGCGGATGAATGTTATATCCTGCCCAAATCATCGGAATACGGGTCAAACATTCAGGCACTCCTGCACCTTTACGAATCAAGCCATACTCCCCACAATAATCCCCATGGTCTGACAGGATTACAAAAATGGTATTTTCATAAAGCCCGGCTGCTTTGAATCCTTCAATCAGACGTTTGGTCTGGTCATCAATCAGACGAAGCATTCCTAAATAATTCCCACGCAAACGAGGAAGATCTTCCGCCAGGTTCGGGCAGGCTGTATCTTCCAATTCCGCCAAAATCTCATACTTATTTCCTTTTTTAGATAAATCGTTCCGGCTAGTCAAAGTTGCCGGTATCTTTTCCGGAGAAAACATTGAGAAATAAGGCTCTGATATCTGATATGGATTATGCGGTTCAGGCATTGAAACCCACATAAAGAATGCGGAATCTTTTTGCTGCTCCGCCCAAGCCAAAGCTTTGGTAACCATTTTCACCGGATTCTGCGCTTCTGCCGGGAAAGGGGTGGCTTCCAAATATTGACCTCTCGCTTTATTATTCAGAAAAAATGCAAAGTCCTTATCTTCCTGCGTATCACGCTGATTCTTTCCCCAATGAAAATATTCCTCACAATAATCAAAATCTTTCCCTTTCACATGCGCATGGTTCTTTCCCACTAATGCCGTCTTATATCCTTGTTCTTTAAACACTTCGAGCATATCTTTCTTATAATACATATCGGGAGTGTTGTGGTTCGTACGGACATGCGTAGCAGTCGGATAACGTCCTGTAAACATGGAACAACGCGCAGGCATACTAGCAGGAGCTACCGTATACGCCTTATCAAACCAGACATTACTCAATGCCAGCGAATCGGCAAAAGGAGTGACAGCCATCGGAAAACCTTCGCGACCGCACAAATCAGCTCGCTGTTGGTCGGTCATGATGATAACAACATTGGGTTTGGGTGTTTGTGCCGACATTGGGATAACATTAACCATACTGGAAATCGCAGAGATTGAAACTAAAACTTTTGTATTCATATAATAAATTCTTTAATCGTTCACGCCCAAAGTTCGACAATTCATTTGACAAACTACGAAAATAGCTGTTCAATAAAGGACAAAAAATGACAAATAGCCCAGTTACAAACACACGATGAGCCTATTGACCACGATCAATAGTTATACACAGAGCAATTACCAATATTGACTAAAGAAATTCAAAGCCGCCTGGTAAAAGGCCTTTGTATCTCTTTGCTCTTTATATAGGCTCTCCAATACTTCTTCATATCTAACCGGGTCAATCTTATTCCGGATAGATTTCCATAGCCCGATGTTCACATCAACCTGCTCAATGCCTCGTTTCAAATTAGATTTGAACTCTTCACGTAATGACTTCCCGGATTTCATTTTATGCGACCACGGCACGTTGTGAAAACAAAGCAAGTAAAGTTCGGGACATTGTGACAAACTGTTGAATATATCCTTGTTGTATTTAAAGTATTGAGACACATAGTTCGTACCTTTTGTGGTACGATCAGTACCGATAGACTCTTTGCTCACATGCCACTCTTTGTTTGCACGCTGTTCGAACCCTGCCGTATAATGATCTTCCCGCTTTACAGTAAATCCTAGACTGTAAGGGGCATGGGCACAGACAAAGCTTTCCCATGTTGGCATCATCATTTGCCGGATGACTTCCAGCGTTGCTTCGTCACAATTCCAGGTAGACTTTATCCAATCGGATGTAATACTTTCGGTCGTTTCTTTCGGATTCCATGCCAGACGTCCGAAAGCATACCAATTGGCTTGGGCAAAGTGATGAGCAGTCCAATTGCGCGAACGACCAATATTGCCTACTCCTGCCATACCAAGCATATGGGACGGGAATGTCTTTCCGGTGATAATATTCGATATGGTACTCCCCTTTCCGTTGCAATATGTATCGAAGTCGAGAAAGGTTTGCCTCCACATGGGCAACAAATAAACTAGGCTAACGGAACGTCCCAAGTACTCTTGCGTAATTTGAAGTTCGGGGAACAAAGGAGTATGACGCATGGCTCCGAACAACGGTTGAGCCGGTTCACTGGGCTGAAAATCAAGTGTTCCGTTTTTGGTTTGCAACACTACGTTCTCATCAAACTGTCCGTCCAAAGGTTGAAACTCCTTATAAGAACGTTTCATTCTATCTTTATCAATCTCCGGATTATAGACAAAGGTACGCCAAAGCACAATGCCTCCATGAGGTTTGAGTGCACGGGCTAACATATTGGCGCCATCCACATGGCTACGATGATAATCTTGCGGACCTGCCATGCCTTCAGAGTTGGCTTTTACAAGGAAACCTCCAAAGTCTGGTATCAAACTGTAAATTTCGTTGACCTTATCCGTCCACCACTTTTGCACTTCGGGATTGAGAGGATCGGCTGTATCCAGATGTCCAATTCCGACACCTCCCCATTGTTTCCCCGCGTCTTTGGTTGTAGAAGGTTTTACGGGAGCAGCAAAGTTGGGTGCAAGATACACCTTGATGTGATACTTTCGGAAGATATCAGCTAACGCGGCAACCTTCTCTAAATAATCGTGCCCTAAGATACGTGGGTCGGAATTGACATTGTTCAGAATCACGGCGTTGATACCGATGGATGCTTCCGCACGGGCGTAGTCGGTATATCGAGGTTCGATTTTCTTTGGCAAATCGTCCCATGCCCACAATCCCTTTCCGGCATAACCGCGTTCCACCGTTCCGCCTAAGCCTACCCAATGATTAATCATGCGGAATTCCAATGCAGGAGTTTCTTTGATATTTAACTGTTCAAGCGGATATCCACATTGTATCAGTCGAATCAGGTGGAACGTACCGTAAAGAAATCCTGCATCGGAATAGGCTTGAAGTGTTATCCTCTTTTTACCACTGCGGATGATATATCCTTCCTCTCCCAGCCCTTTATCTTTACAGAAACTCATCTGAATCCCTGCCGCCTCGTCCTGAACAAATGTTAATGTAACAGTCAGTAACGCTTTCAAGGCACGCTCCAGTTCTTCTCTTATTACTTCATCATACCGGCTTCCGGGCAGAGTAATCCGACTACCATACCGAATCGCGGATTGTTTCAAGCCGGACTCGGGAAGAGGTTTATAATTCATCCAAAGTTCATACCCCGTATCTACGGTAGATAACGTCTGTTCCTGACCATAAAGATAGCTCATAGAGCCCAGAAAGAAGAACAGAACGATGCTAAAGCAACGAAAACAGTGATTCATGAGTTTCTATTTTATGCATATTAAAACTTTATTTTGCTTGAGCAGCCTCCAATCGAGCCACTCCTTCCATTAAAGAAGCACCGCTTGCCTGCGCTCCCATAGAAGCTATATTAGCCGAGTTGAATGAACTTCCCCAATAATAATTGCAATACATGGCAGGCCATTGTGTTCTGTCCATGTTTTTTCGCAAAGCTTCCGCGTTGTCTTGCAATTTGAGCGTCAGCGTATTTCTAACAGTACCCGATGCCGCATCATCCAAAACGAGATTCACGGCATAGGGAATTAACACTGCTTTGAAAATGCTTTGGTTCATATCTGTCCCTTCGTCGCGCAGAAATCCTTTGTTAGTACAGCGAGTACTGGTAAAGGCATAACTTATTACCTGTTCCGCAATTGCCATGTATGACTGTTCCTGTGTAATGTGGTATAGCTGTCGGCAAGCTTCGCCGAATGTTCCCTGTGTATAAGTCAGAGGAGGTTCTCCCACCCGATAGTCACTTTTCAGAATATTGGCATTAACATAAGCACAGAGTGTTTTCGCATCCGTCAGATATTTCGCATCTTGAAACTTCAGATAGAGCTTTGCCGCTACCAGACAACCCGGAGCATTCGTACAAGCGTTTCTGGTTTTATCAACACTTAACTCTTTCCACGGAAGTCCTTTCCCTTTCTCGTCTTCCCATGCACGGGTGATAATTTGAGTATCATAAACAGTCTTAGCCATATTGATATAGGTATCGTCCCCGGTAGCCTCCGACAAACGTATCAAGGTAAGACAAATCCAACACATATCATCCGTAAAACGATTTCCGAATCCGGTAGTCCCATATTTTGTGTCACCCTTGTCATAGTTATTGGCTTTATTATCATACCACAACTTAAAATAGTTTTCATACGTATCAGCCAAACTCGGATTTTTATCTTTAATACGTTGATAGGAATAGATTACTACATCCATGGCATGCGCTTGCTGCCAATAGATATTGCCGGAGTTATTGCTCTCATTTGCGGGTGTTGCCCAGAAAGTGCCTTTCGGTTTGTTCATGAACTGGTTTATCAGCACCGTTGTACAACTGTCGGCAAGGTTAGCCCACTTGAATTCAGAGTCTGCCTCTTCCTGTTCCTCCTCTTGCCCTTTTTCCTGTTCCTGTTGTGCTATCAAGTTTACCCATTCAGGTTCTGCTTTGCACCCCATATATAATAAAGGAGTACACAACAGCAGCATTAATAGTATTTTTTTCATCTTTACTCATTTTTTTATGGTTACCAAGTCTCTACGCGCAAATCATAAAGCGGATCTTGACGCAACACCAGTTTCTCCACCGCATGATAATACTTGCCACCGTTCTCATACGTATATTCCAGATCGAACTGCGGAGCACGAGTACCAGCCTTCGCCACATAATCGTAGTCTCCTTCAGTCTGATAGGTACCCGTTGCATTGGTGATTGCCGCTTTGCCGCTCACTCCTTCCACTGTCACATTCTTGTTGGCATCCATTGTCAATGTCAAACTACCTACTGCTTCCAACTTATTGCCTACACCGGGACACACCACTACACGCGGAGTCGTAGTCTTAAAAGTGGTAGTACTACATTTGATAATATCTTTGGTATTACCATAACTTACCGGTGCACCAACAGGATTTCCTCCGGCATCCACTTCAGTTACACTTCCCATGCGGTAATAAGTGCCAGCGTAAGTACTGATATATTTAATAACAGCGACACATGTTTCGGCTCCTTCTCTCAAAGCGTTCATCGAGTTTTCCGTCATTCGGAAAGGGAGTGCGTAATGATCCGTCAGACAGAGCGGATCGCTATAGAAAGCATCAGTAAAATTGATGCCTACATCAGCTACCGGAGAGTTCGATTTACGCACACGGAAATATTCCGGATCCGCCAGTGTATAATAGTTGGCGGGAAGCAACGTTTTCCCCGTTCCTTCAAGCAAGGAGGGGTCAATGGTAAATTTCGCCCAATCATTCATGTCTATTTCACGTTTCCCACCAATAGCCACTCCGACATAAATGTTCATATCACGGTCGCTAATCACAGTTCGCAGCGGTTTTGCTACGGCAAAGCCCATGTCGGCTCCTTCGTAGTCGTGAGTATAGTCGTCATAACATGCCGTCATCCCGACTAACAGCAGGAGTGCGGACAGTAAAAGTTTTGCAGATTTCATACTTTCTTCTTATTATAGTTAAACACAATCACCATCCTTTATTATTGATAAGATTAGGATTTTTCTGTACCTCTAAATAAGGCAATGGCATGTAATAATAGCGAACATCGTTTAATGGGCGATCTTCTACCTTTACCACCTCGAATTCGTCATCGCCTGAACTGTCACGAGTGACCTTCATTCCATAAATAGGCTCATTGAGAGGTAACAGCCAACGGCGCAAATCCCAGAAGCGTTGATTTTCGAACGCAAATTCAATTCGGCGTTCATTTTGTATCAATGTACGGAACGTTTCTTTCGAAGCAGCCATCTCGTCCAAATAAGTCACGTCGGTAATTCCGCCTGACTTCTCCCGAATAGTTTTTATCACATCGTAGGCAGACTTGGTGCATCCGGGTCCCACAACTTTCGGTCCGAAAGCTTCATTGGATGCTTCAGCGAAATTGAGCCATACCTCTGCTTTGCGCAACATCGGATTGTAGTGACGGGAATCCTGTTCTTCGAGCGGTTTCAGAAAGTCGGCAACCGTATTCATAAACTTTGCCAAGTAATAACCCGTACGTGTAGCATTTACGTTCATGTAACCGGAATCTTTTCCGCCCGGAGTAACGTCAATATACGAACTATTAGCCCCAAACTGACGTCCCTGATAGTAAAGATTCACATTGAAACGGTTGTCACGCTGGCAATCATAAGGAAAAGTTTCGTCATACAACGACCGCGCATCAGTAATGGGAAATCCATTCTTTGCCGGGAAAGCATCAGCCAGATTCTGCGAAGGCGTGGTCTGCGCGTTCCCGAAATAGAACGGCGGATAATGCCGTTGCTCCAGACCATGATTACGTCCCATAAATGTGCGAAAAAGAAATTCAGTCGATTGGTCATCCCCTCCATCGTACAGGTTCTTCGGAACTAATGCCGAGTAGTTCGTCATTCCACTCATTGCCAACACTTCATCGGCATAATTGGCCGCACGTTCCCATTTGGCTTGGTAAGCCGTTTCGTCCAACACCGTATAATCGCCCATGCCGTTCAATCGTACAATGTTATCTGGCTGATAAGCAGGGCTGGCAGCATAGAGTAGCGTTCGTGCTTTCAGTGCTGCGGCGGATAATCCCGAAGCACGACCGAATGCATCGTTGCCAAATACGGCATCCCCTCCGGAATAAGTCAATGGAAGTAACGCCATTGCTTCGTCACAATCGTAACAAATTTGCTTGACGCAATCTTCATAACTATCGCGCGAAAAACTTTCCGGATGCGCCGCTTCTTCCGGAGTAATATAATGTGTTACGATAGGATAGCCCAACACTTGTCCGTTATCGGTCTTTCCACCATACATTCTCAACAGATTGAAACTGCACCATGCTCTAAGAAAAATAGCTTCTCCACGCAAACGCTTTTTGTAAGCCTGGTCGATTTTATTGTCGGATATATTGTAACTCACCTCATCCGTAAGTCCATTGTCGAGGAAAGTGTGAATACGTTGCAGCTGATCATAACAAGCACTCCAATTTCCCAAGGGATTGTTCGTGCGGCTAAAGCCGCCCTGTCCGGCACGATAAACACTGGAATCGTAAACACGTGTCATGGCATTGTCTGTTGCCGCATCCAGAAAGTTGCCGTCCCATGCATCAGGGGCGGTCAATACATCCTGATAAACCGAGAGCAGCACACCTTGTGCCTTTTCACCGTTGGTCCATGTATCATCCACCGACCATTGATTATTCAGCTTGGTATCGAGGTCGGTGCAGGCGCTTACGATGCATGCAACCCATGCAAGGACTATTATGTATCTAAATCTTTTCATCATTTCTTTCATTTAGAAGTTAATGGATATTCCGCCCGTAATGGTTCGGTAAGTCGGATAGTTGGTCAAGCCGGACAACATACGTTCGGGGTCTAAGTCTTTGATGCCCGAAAGTACAAACAAATCGGTTCCCCTCACAAAGAATTTGAAATCTTTTCCTATAAACTTGCCCGTTTTATTGGCAAGCGTATAGCTCAACTCCACATTCTTCAGACGGAAAAACGACCCGTTTTCCGACCAGAAAGAGGAATTGCGGGAGTTGTTTGCTCCGGAGGTGGTAGTCAGTCTGGGCTGGGTCCCGGTAGGATTGTTTACCGGATGATAACGGTCGAGCGCCAATACGGAATATCCGTCCAGGCCGTTGTTCCAATAGTACGAACTAGAAAGTATATTCGTGACGCCTGTCGTAGCTGTACCCAGTATGTAAAGACCAAAACCTTTGTAATTCAACGAAAGATCAATACCCATCGTGGTAGTGGGGAAGCTTTGTCCCAAATCGGTTACGTCATTATCATTAATCATATTGTCACCATTCAAATCGGCATAAGCGATATCGCCTACCTGATAGGCACCATAGCTTTGCAACGGATGCCCTGCCAACTGCACGTCTTTACCAAACAATCCTTCTGCCTGCAAACCAAAAATAGTACTAGTGGCACGTCCCACGCTCTTACGGTAGTTTTCGATGTTGTCCAATTCATCGCTCTTACGCAATTCGTTTTGGGTGAAAGTAAGGTTCACCCCCACATTGTAATGAATCTCACCGATTTTATCTTGCCACCTTACCTGCGCATCTATGCCTTGGTTCATCACTTCACCGATGTTCTCGGCAGGAATAAAGTCTCCCACTACAGCAGCGTATTTAGCAGTGTTCTTTCCAATGATATTCTTACGCATTTCGCGAAAATAATTTATGTCACCCGAAAGGCGGTTGTTGAAGAAACGTCCCTCTATGCCTATATTCAGTTCATTGGAATATTCCCATTTCAAGTCCGGATTGCCATAACGCACCAAGTCGGTAGTTGGACCTCCGGTACTAGGTTTGTGTTCGAATTTATCACCGTTCTTCCAGTTAGTACGATAAAGGAAATGTCCCGTATTGCCGGCATATCCCAAATGTCCGTAGTTAATCTTCAACCTTAACGAATTAACGGCTTTTACATCTTTCATGAAATCTTCCTTAGAAATCATCCATGCTCCCCCAATGGCATAAGCAAAGAAGTAGCGGTTACTGCCGCTAAAGCGGTTCGACCCCATAGCCGAGAGAACGCCTTCCAAAAAGTAACGCTTATTGTAAGCGTAGTTACCACGAAAGGTAAAAGTGCCGTCTTTCACATCTTGTGTATTACCGGTTTTCTCTTCAGTAGTATAACGGAAAGCGGCTTCTGCCAATACATCGTGCAAATCGAATGAATGTTCATAGTTTACGTTGGCACGCCATCCAAAGTTACGATATGTATCGTTGGATGAGATAGATTGCTTTTTGGGCAAATTCAACCTCTTACGTTCCGTGAACCGAAGCACTTCCTCCCCTTCATCGTCAAGGTAGCGTTCGATAGAATAAGTAGGATAAGCGTTACGTAACTGTTGACGCAAGTAACTATAATTATCAAATGTCACATAAGCATTTGCCGTCAGACCTTCAGTCAATGATTTCAGGTCAAACTTCAATCCTAAATTGGTCTGACTATTCACATAACGTTCCGAAGTGTTGCCTCCATAAGCCATATCCATATACAGGTTGTTAGTCTTGCGGACACTGGTTCCGAATATCAAAGACGATTCGTCGGTGGTGACTCCATCGCGACCATTAATATCTTCCGGAGCAATCATAAAAGGATATTCGTTGGGACGAAGGGTAGAGATTTCACTAAACAGCGTGGCTCCATCCACAGCCCCCCAATCTTTCTTCTCAATCCGTCCTGCTACATCAGCCGAAGCAGTCAGAAAGTCGGTAATGCGCAAATCCAAATTACCTCGCGCGTTGATACGATTCAAATTCGAACGATCACTGACTTTTTCCAAACCTGAACTGCCGGTATAGCCTACTGTCACGGCATAAGTCGCTTTCTCTGTACCTCCGTTCAATTCGATCGTAGCCTTGCGGAATGTACTTGCGTCACGTAGAAATTCTTTGTAATAATCGACATTAGGATAACGCAAATCATTCACACCCTTCGAATTTTTATAACCTTCAAGATCAGTTGCCGAATAAAAAGGCTGTATACCATCGTTTACACAAGCCTCGTTGAACAGCGTGGCATAATTGTAAGAGTCGAGAAACTCCGGCATACGAGTAACCGGTTGTATACCGTATTCCAATCCTACACGAATCACGCGTTCATTGGCTTTCCCCCGTTTGGTACGAACGAGTATCACTCCATTCGTAGCCTGCTCTCCATACATAATTTTAGCAGTGGCATCCTTTAAAATCTGTATGGATTCGATTTCTTCGGGCAGGATGTCATCAATCGGACGTTTGATACCATCGATAATCACAATGGCTTCGCTCGTTCCATTATTGTGCAGACCTCGCACATAGAAAGTAGAGTTATCATAACCGATACCTCCCACATTAGGGATCGCTATCAGTCCGGCAGCCTGTCCTTGCAACGCATTCGACAGTTGCAAAGTAGGATACTTCTTCAGGTGATCCATATTGACCCGGCTTACGGCACTTACCGAATCCGGCTGTTCTTTTTGGGCATTCGCAACAGATGTTATCCCCAGGAAGAAGATGCCGGCGAACAATCCTTTTAAGAATCTATTATAACTATTTCTCATAAATATCAAAATATTAAAGTGTGATTACCAACCGGGATTCTGCTGCAAATTGTGAAGTGCATCCACATCGTGTTGCGGCAATGGATACCAATAGTTGCGCATATTCGAGAATCCGCGAATTTCCTTCTCCATGTCAAACACCGTATAAGTGAAACTTGCCGGACGCGTACCAGACTGCCCATTCTCTGCGTCTTCATAACTGCCTACAGGATCGAAGTAAACTCCCTTTATCGGATAGGGTTCGCTAAACAGTGTGTGCATGATCATCCAACGACGAACATCCCACCAGCGATGGTTTTCGAACATCAGTTCCACTCCCCGTTCCCTGCGATAGGCTTTGCGGAACTTTTCGGGATCGGACACGATGTCGGAAGGAATATCCGTCACACCGATACGGTTGCGGATAGTATTAAGGGCTTCTTCTGCCGTCATACCACAGTCTTCTACTTTAGCAGTCGCACTTCCGGTAGCTTCAAAAGAGGCTTCGGCAAAATCAAGATAAAGTTGCGTAGCACGGATAAAGACGGTTTGAGCAATCTTCTTAAGAAACGGTTTGGTTGTTTTTAACGATTCATCATGACGAAAGTTTGCCTCCGGCCATATAAACTTCCTGCACATAAAGCCCGATAAATCTCGCCCGTTGGTATGCTTTGACGACGCATAGGCATCATAAGCTCTACAACCTCTCCACAAACGGATGTAATAGGGTTTCCCACTCTGATAAGTTCCCCAAGTATCACCAGGAACAAGGATGTTGTTGTAGAAACGAGGGTCACGATTAATGAAAGCATGTTCCGGATCGAAACTGTAACCCGACCGGGTATCATCAATCGGATAGTAAACACCATCTGCTCCTTTACGTTCGTACATATTTACCGCATTTAGTGTAGGACAGCAAAGGGCGAATGATTCCGAACCGGTTCCTCCCGTCATGTCAGCATAAAGCCAAAAAGCACGTACTGTTTTGGAACGATCGGTATCACTAGGTATTCTACGCCGCCACCAGATAGTCTCTACACGCTTGAGTTCCGTATCGGGAAACCAGAACAGATTCATATACTCATCGGCAGTTGCCAGTCGTACACCTGTTTTCGCTTCATTCTGCTTCATATAGGTGATAGCTGCCCATGCAGCCTTTGCAGCCGCCTTTGCACGTTCCTGATCATAGCTTTTTATTTGAACAGAGTTCAGATCGTTCTGCATTAATGGGCTGGCGTCGTAGAGCAAAGCCATCTCTTTGAATGCCAGAGCTGCTAATTTAGTAGGACGGCCATACTGATTGTCCGGCCATGTATCGGGCAGCATAGAAATAGCTTGATCTATATCACCCACCATCCATGCGCTACTTTCGTGATAAGTGACACGAGGAATGTCATCATCACCACCAGCAAATAGTACATCAAGAATCGGCATGCCCCCATAACGCTTGATAACGTTGAAATAGAACCAAGCACGATAGAAATAGGCCTGCCCTAGAATTTCATTACGTTGTTCTCCTGTCAACGGCACTTTATCAATGTTTGCAATGACCCGGTTTACTATACGTATGGCAGGAAGTGCCTTGCCAACAGGAGTATTGTTGCCATTGCCGACCTCTGCCACATTAGCGGCCTTGTCAGTAGTCAGCCATGATCCGGAAAAAAACTTGGCAAAAGCGGTTTTATTATATGTTGCGGACATCTCATCGCCCATTACGCCTACATACGTGCGTTGATTCTTTCCATCATCTGCACCTTCAAATGTGTTGTAGGCTTCTAACTTAGGATATACTTGATCCAAGAATCCACGAATGGACTCATAACTGCTATATACGGCATCTTCCGTCAGACCGCCGGAGTCTTCACGCTTATCCAGAAAGTCTTCGCAACCTGCCAAAAGCAGGGAAAGCACTCCGATCACTGCATATTTATATGTTTTCTTCATTGAATTCATCGTTTTAATAGATTAAAATGAAACTCGCACGCCCGAAGTAAACGAACGTAAGATAGGATATTTGACTTGTCCGCCCTCGGGATCAATACGGTCATCGCCGCCCCACCAAGTGAGTAGATTATTTCCGGTGACGTAAACTTGTAAACTCTTCAATCCTACCGTTTTCAACCACTTCTTAGGCAGATTGTATCCTAATTCGATGGTTTTCAGTCTCAAGTACGAGAAGTTTTGATAGCGATAAGTGCTTTCGGTTCCGTTAAAAGCACCGTCGTCGTTCTTCAAGTGTAAGGCGGGTGCTCTTAGACCGGTAGTATTGGCTGTTTCAGGTGTCCACGCATTCATCACATCAGGCTGCGCATTAATTTTCCCGGATTTAAATGAAGCAGAATAAACAGAATCTACCAATTTATAAACGCCGGTAGGCGCATAAAACATAGCACTGAAACTCAATCCCTTCCAATCAAATCCCAGATTCAAACCATACGTGTGCAACGGATAGTTGAGCTCGTCTACTGCCACTTTGTCCTGACCATTGAGAATACCGTTGGAATCAAAGTCTATGTAAATAAAATCACCAGGCACCACCTGACCGGGAGCTACCGAATTGATGGAACCGGTCTGCGCATTATTGAAAACATCGTCGATAGTTTCATAATTACCCACCGCCAAATAGCGATTTTGATGTCCGATAGGTTTTCCCGCCTCTTTCAAATGGTCGGGACCGTTGACAGGATCGTCGCGAAATACTACCCTGTTCTCGCTCGAAGCCAATGTGAAACCTACATGATAACGAAAGTCGGAACCTATTTTATCGTTGTAATGCAGTTCTAACTCAAACCCATGGTTCTTAGTGGAACCGATGTTTAACGCATTGAATTTGGCTCCCGTAATGAAAGAAGTCGTTTGAGGCTCCATCAGGATGTCTTTACGTTTCTCGTCGAAAAGATCGAGCGTGATGTCAAGCTTGTTCCACAATCCAATTTCAATACCAAAGTTTTGTTTCGTTGATTTCTCCCACGTGGAATTGAGGTTGGCTACATCTCCTTCGTGATACAAAGGACCCCAAATCTGTCCGGAGGCATCTGTACCCAACGTAATGTTACCGTCCGAAGTAAACTGCTGTATATAGTTCCACCTCTTGGCACCTGCATCAGAACCTACCTTACCCCACGAATAACGAAACTTGGCATTTGTAAGTACCTTGCCTATGCTTTTCTTGATAAACGGTTCTTCCGAAAGCCGCCATCCCAGGGAGAACGAAGGGAACAGACCAAACCGATCTCCACGGGCAAACTTTTCGGAACCTGTGTACGAGATGTTCATTTCCGTAAGGTAACGCTCTTTCCAGTTGTAAGTGACACGTCCCACCCAGTCTTCGTTGTAGTTGGGAAAACGCATGTATTGGGTATTGTTCTCCGTGTACCTTTCGTCATAAATTTTACGGTTGACCAAAGCAAGCGCACTAACATTGTGATCGTTGAAAGATCGATTATAGGAAACAGAAAATTCATAGTAGAAACGACGCGTATAGGCATCCAATCCGTCCCACATAGTCACACCGGGAGGCAGAGGCTCCGATGTGGAAGCCGGAAGCCTTTTATCTTCTATCATCGGATAGGTGATGGTCCCATCGGTATTGACCACCGGATTGGCATAATCATAGACGCGGTGATACCGGACAATGGATTTTAAGGCTCGGTCGGCAGATTCTCCTCCCCGATAAATATCGGTATTGGTAGTCGACGAAGACGAATAAGATACTTTTGCAGCCACTTTCAATCCTTTGGTGATGAAATCCAGTTTCTGCTCCAGAGATGCATCATACCATCCCTGAAACGTTTTACGAAGTTTGGCACCTCCCAGATTCATGTTGGCCACCGGATTCTTTTCTTCATCATCACCCCAATTGCCATCAGAATACATAATCGGATGGTCGCTGGTGGATTCGGTCAGAATACGATTAAAGGGACTGTCGTTATCAATCGACTTGTTGCGATAACCCATGCTCCCGGCTATGTTAATGGATAGTTTGGTAGACTTGGTGAAGTTGAAGTCGAAGTTCGACCGCCAATTGTACCGTTTGTAGGTATGCCGCGGATCAAAGTCGTCATTCTTTTTCAGGTCGTAGATATCTCCATCACCCTGATAACCCGCCGAAGCAAAATATTTCATGTAATCGGTTCCACCACGTATGTTAATATTATAGTTTTGAGTAAATCCACCCGTTATCAATTCATCCCACCAGTTAACATAAGGAAATACGTCGTTGTAAGCTCCATAGTTGCCTTCAGCATAAGCCCTGCTCCATGCATCAATGGTAGATTGTGGTATCAACTTGTCCCAACTGGCATCGTTGGCCATTGCCATGTTATAGGCCTGCATGGCAGTGACGTGGTCAGCAAGCTTCATGCTTGTGGTCGGTGATTTAAAAGTGTAATTGGCAGAAAAATTGATGACCGGAGCCGTGTCAGTACCTCTCTTGGTTGTGATAAGGATAACTCCATTACCACCACGAACACCATAAACGGCTGTTGCCGAAGCATCTTTCAACACGGAGATGCTTTCGATTTCGTTCATGTCAACATCATTCATGTTACGCTCGATGCCATCCACCAACACCAACGGATCGGTATTGTCCCAAGTACTTTTTCCACGAATATACATTTTAACCTCATTGTCGCCCGGCATACCCGACGAATTGATAGCTACCACTCCATTAAGCTTTCCTTGCAATGCTTCGGATACCGAGTTTACACTACCACCTTTCATCAGTTCGTTACCACCGGTTTGTGTGATGGAACCTACACTGGTGACTTTCTTCTGTACTCCATAGCCAACCACAACAACTTCTTCCAATTGCTTGCTATCCTCTTCCAGAGAGATAATAGCATCCTTTTTCAAGTCAGCTACCTTTAACTGCATCTCCTGATATCCGATGTAAGAGATTTTTAGTACGGCATTGGGAGTCACCGTTAATGTAAATCGGCCATCCATATCGGAAATGGTTCCGTTCGAAGTACCTTCAACAGTGATATTCACACCAATTAAAGGCTCATTACTTTTTGCGTCTACTATTTGCCCTTTGATGCTACGATTCTGCCCCCAAAGCAAGGGAGGAGAAAGCAACAGGGACAAAAAAAGCAGACACATCCACTTTAGTTTCATGCTTTGATGTCTCATAGTGATTCTATTTAATTAACAAAATTATTATGAATGCGAATTAGTATTTTAATATACTAAGCTTTCGCATGTTAAAATATTATTATTCAATCAATGACCTCATCATGTCATTTTCCAAGGAAAAAGAATTAGATACAGATTCGCCTTATTATATTTTGTTACGCAATTCTCTTAATA
Organism: Bacteroides sp. AM16-13; assembly: GCF_003602705.1. Taxonomy (NCBI): domain Bacteria; kingdom Pseudomonadati; phylum Bacteroidota; class Bacteroidia; order Bacteroidales; family Bacteroidaceae; genus Bacteroides; species Bacteroides sp. AM16-13. Next base: position 72,983 of record NZ_QTLK01000018.1, on the reverse strand, counting down.
GTTTGAGCTTGGCTGGAATATTAAATTTGCCATCTGCCGAATCGCCGGCATACCAAGTTGAGAACACCCCTTCTTGGGTGGCATATAGCATATCGCGTGCTTCCTCCAGTTGCCGGATAGCAATATCCAGATTTTCAGTTCGTTTACTATGTTCCTTTTCTTTATAAGCAGAAACAAAATGATACAGTGAACGACTCAATGCCGCCATGTAATGGCAGGGAGCAGCCATATTATCTCTGAAGAAACGTTGATCTTGCTTCGGAAGGCGTTTCAGAAGAGTTTCACAACGACGCGAAACTTCCTCAAAACGTACAGCCGTCTTTTCCATCCCTGCAATCAAAGAATCAACCTGATTATCACCATCAATACGGAACGAACGTCCGGGAACCCGTTCAAATCCAATGTCATACAGAGGATTAGGAGAGAAGTCATTAAAACGCTTACCTATCTGGTCGAAAACACGGGAGTAGCGCAAGTCTTGAAAAACAAACTGCCGTTCCATTCCCGGAAATTCCGAAGGTTTCTGTTGCCAATAAGCATAGTAATAGTCATGATAAAGCTTGGCAGCTTCTGCAGCATGTTTCTTTCCAAAATATTGGGTACAAAAATCAAGCAGGAACGAGTTAGTGTTATAGGTCTGCATATTCCACATCATACGGGCATTGGCGGACATCTCCATCACAAACTCCCTCAAGTTGCCGGCATTAACCACCGAAAAAGTTAGCGGACCGCGAGTATTTACATAGCGATAGTTCGCTTCCATCTTCCAGGGACCTTCCGCAGGAGCCAAGTGAGCACCGGTCGATGTAAATTGGAGATTCATATAATACCCCAGTTTTACTTGCTTCGTCGTGTCAAACGCAACCAAATCATCGTAAGGATAGTGATCTCGCCGTCCTGCTACAAACGTCCAAAGCATATTCTTACCTGTTGGAGGTTGCAGATACCCTTTAGCCAACAAGTCAGAAAGTTCATCATAAAAAGTCATACGAACGAAAGGATCTTCCTCACCGGTCGCTTTTTTTATCATAGCCAACTGGATACGTATCATACGGTTAATCACCTCTGCACGTTCCTTATCATCTGTCGGCGCATCAGAGAAAGCCGCCCAGAAAGGTTGGTCGTTTACACCACGGAAAGCAATCTGCCACAGATTCTCCTGTTTGTTACGGCACACCGTTTCGATGCTATACTCCCAAAACTCAATCAACGCTTTTTCATTTGACAAAAGTAGCTCCGGCGGTTCAATGCCACGTACTTTCCGCCAGTATCCGGCCCAATTCATCAGATTATTATTACAAGCTACGTGGTGATGCGAGGTCAGTACAAGACCATATTTACGTAATAAAGCGGCCTGCCTATTTAGCTTGTAATCAGGATATGTGACTGTTGCTTCCAATTCCACCGTATTAAGTTTCAATCGAAGCATTGTCTCCAGCCACAGTTCATCATTCTCCTTCGATAATCGCCGCCAAGGTGTGAACAAGTCCGTATCATTAGGAAACCAGGCACGATACCGGACTTGAGGGGACTTTTTAAAATAATCAAAATCGGATTGCATCTCCACCTGTTTCTTATATGGTGGTTCCCAAGAAGAAAAATACCACAATGGAGGTACTTCAAGAAATAACTCACTAAAGGTATAAATGGCATAAATAGCCCCACGCATATCCTTTCCATGAAGATAAATACGTTTTTCATCCGGACTGCAATATACTCTATGAGATTCAAAGCCATCCAAAGGGCGAATAAATCGTGATTGAAGCAAAGGACTGCCCACTGCCTCATTGATAATAACAATATCAATATCCTGTGTATCACCAGTAGTCTGACAGATTTCAGGTTTGTAACGCATCACCTTCTCAAAATCCTTGCATAAAGTTTTTGCCGCCAATTTTACGGGTTCCACTTCATTCTCGGATAATTGGATCCTGAAATTTCCCTTTTCCAGCTTTAAAGAGGAATCAGTGCCTACTGCTAAAGAGGGGATAGAAATAAAAAATAAAGCAATCAGATGTAATAAAAATAATCTGCTGTAGTTCTCCATACTTTTCACGGTTCTTTTTTTGATTTAAGCCATTTTGTACTCTTCGCCAATCGAAGCATAGGCAAAAATAGGAATTACTTACCGAGAAAAGAGGAGGTATACCTGCTATATAATAAAAATATAGGATTTCAAAAGGTCTACTCCACTATCATTCAAATATTTAGCAAAATACGTTCAGGGCAAAAATATAGGGATTTATACCCGCTTATATAACCCTAAAGACCTATTTTTTGGACACCTTTTTCAAAACTCGCAGGATCGACCGCTTTGTTGCGAGTCCGAACCCGATAGTTATAGACCGTATTTACAGAATATCCCAAGATCTCTGAAATCTGTTCGGATTCTGTAATTCCCAACCGGATCAAGGCAAAAATGCGCAAGGTAGAATTTAATGCATCTTTATTCTCCAGAATAAATTTATCATCCGGTTGAAGTAATGAATTGAAGTTCTCCACAAACGTCGGAAACAAAGACAGGAACGTTCTGTCAAAATCAGCAAAAGCACTTTTCCTGTTAAAATCCGAATTCAAATGATGAATCATCGTATAGAGAGAATCATACTGCTTATTTTCCAATTTTTGCTGACCGACCAATACAAAATTATCAAGCTGATTCACCAATTTAAAAGTAGCATCCAGATAGTGCCCTATATATGAGTTTTTAATCCGGTTCGCTTCCGACAATTTCAGATTCAGCCTTTCTAATAATTGACGGGAGCGGCGGAGACGTTTCATCTGCACCAGGATATAAATGATAGCTATCACCAATACGATTGCAAAAACAGAAGTCAAGATAAAACTATCCTGAAAAGTCTGTCGCTTCACCTGCTCTATATCAAGTTTTTCCCCAACAAAAACAGGCAATAAGGTTCCGATGACATTTATTCTATGACGCGTTCCGTAAAAGGCTGCATCTTCAAATGCTTCATTGATATATTCAGATGCTAGATTCACATCATTTTTATGATAATATAGCATGGTTGCCAACCCTCTCATGGATACCGATTCTTTAGTAGCACTACGAATGTCATTCACAGCCGCCTTCACATAATAGTGGATAGCTTCATCATCCAGTTCCAAATTACGATTGATATATGCCATTGTGGACAGAAGGATGGAAAGTGTTTCCGAATCAGTTGTATCACAAAGGTTCAGGGCTTGTTGATAAAGCTGTTTGGCTCTCTCCAATTTGTTTTCTTTCAGAGCGATCTTTCCTTTTACATAACAGACCGTCGATGAATCGGAAAGGTAAGGCAGGCTTTCCGTCAAAAGTTCATTTCCCAATTGGTTATATCTGGATGAGAACACATCGTCTTTTGTATAATCCGCCAAATCGTGATATACACGTCCGAAGCTAATGTAATAGTCTGCCAACACTTTAGCAGGTAATGCATCTTTTTCTATTTGAATGGAAGATAGTGAATCGAGAGACTCCTTAAAAAGTCCTCCGCGTGCCAAAATATATCCCAACCGCGTTTTGGCACTTACCATATATGCAGAACTGTCTATGACACTAGCTATCCTGCACAACTGGGTAGCATAATGAAAGGCAGAATCAAAAGAATATAGTTTAAATTCATTATATAAGTTTGCATTGACTTGAAACTTTTCTTCATCTGTCATCCTTTTTATGTTGGTATTCAAGAAATTCCGGATAGAGTCTATATGATTCAGTTTCTCCCGGCAATACACATCTTTCTGCTGCAAAGCGAGTGACATCTGCTTAGCAACATCCTCCCTATATTGAAATGGCTTTCCACTTGTACAACCCATATAAAATATAGAAATAATAATAAAGAATATTATCCAAAAGTCCCAAACGTATTTTTGTCTATGTTCCTGCATAAATATCAAATAAGAATAGATTAACAATCATCGGTCATACAAAAATATATAAAATCTCATATAAAAGAAACTTTTAAGACTATTATATTTTTGTATCCTGATATTACATTACAAAGGTGTACATTATTTCCAATATCATATAAAAATAACGGTTCAATAAAGAATAAAAATCAGTCAATTCCCCTTTTATAGCACCAAAAACTCTTTAATTTGATCAAAAAGAAGAGAATTTATTGTTTTTTGAACGGCAAATTTCCTTTATTCTCTTTTAATTCCCCTTTCTTTGCAATATCCTTTTAATAGAATTTATATCTAATAACTAACTATATTTTTATACCATGAACATGAAAAAGAATTTTCTAACAATGCTACTTGCATTGGCTTTATGCAGTTCGACTTTTGCTCAATGGAAACCTGCCGGTGACAAAATCAAAACATCGTGGGGAGAACAGCTTGACCCTAAAAACGTATTGCCGGAATATCCGCGTCCTATCATGGAACGTAGTGACTGGAAAAACTTGAACGGGCTTTGGAAATATGCAATCACTCCCAAAGGTACTCCTGCACCTGCTGCTTACCAAGGCGATATTCTTGTTCCTTTTGCCGTAGAATCGTCTTTATCAGGCGTAGGCAAAATGATAAACGAGAAAGAAGAACTGTGGTACCAACGTACTTTCGACGTTCCTTCTGCCTGGCGTGGTAAACAAATCCTGTTGCATTTCGGTGCGGTAGACTGGAAAGCAGAAGTTTGGGTGAATGATGTAAAAGTAGGCGAACACACAGGCGGATTTACTCCTTTCTATTTCGATATTACTTCTGTACTTAATAAAGGAAATAATGACTTGGTAGTAAAAGTATGGGACCCTTCAGATCGTGGTGAACAACCCAGAGGAAAGCAAATAGCAAATCCTCATGGCATTTGGTACACTCCGGTTACAGGTATCTGGCAAACAGTGTGGTTGGAACCGGTAGCAACACAATACATCACTAATCTGAAAACTACTCCTGATATTGACAATAATTCTGTTAAGGTAGAAGTTGCCGCTAATACAACTTCAGCAGACAAAGTGGAAGTAAAAGTATTCGATGGCAAGAACCTTGTAGCCAAAGGCGCAGCGTTGAACGGAGTACCTGTTGAACTGGCAATGCCGGCTAATGCTAAACTGTGGTCTCCGGACTCTCCTTTCCTCTACAACATGGAAGTGACTCTGTATAAGGACGGAAAAGCAATAGACCAGGTAAAGAGTTATACGGCTATGCGTAAATATTCTATCCGCAAAGGTCAGAATGGTATCACTCGCCTGCAATTGAACAACAAAGACTATTTCCAGTTCGGTCCGCTCGACCAGGGATGGTGGCCTGACGGTTTGTATACTGCACCGACAGATGAAGCATTGGTTTATGACTTGAAGAAGACGAAAGACTTCGGCTACAACATGGTACGTAAGCACGTCAAAGTAGAACCTGCACGCTGGTACACTCATTGCGACCAATTAGGATTGATTGTATGGCAAGATATGCCGAACGGTGGTCCTAGCCCACAGTGGCAGGCACGCAACTATTTCAACGGTACGGAAGTGATTCGTTCTGCTGCTTCTGAAGCTAACTACCGCAAAGAGTGGAGAGAAATCATCGACTGTCTGTATTCTTATCCGAGTATCGCCGTATGGGTTCCTTTCAATGAAGCATGGGGACAATTCAAGACTCCGGAAATCGTAGCATGGACTAAAGAATACGATCCTAGCCGCCTAGTGAATCCTGCCAGTGGTGGTAATCACTATACTTGTGGCGATATTCTCGACCTTCACCACTATCCGGGCCCGAACATGTTCCTTTACGATCCGAGACGCGCTACCGTATTGGGTGAATATGGAGGTATCGGCTTGGTAGTAGAAGGAAACACTTGGGTGAATGACAAGAAAAACTGGGGTTATGTGAAGTTCAATACATCGGACGAAGTAACGAACGAATACATTAAGTATGGCAAACATCTGTTGGAATTGATCCAGAAAGGATTCTCTGCTGCCGTATATACCCAGACAACAGACGTAGAAGGTGAAATCAACGGTCTGATGACTTATGACCGTAAAGTTATCAAGATGAATGAAGCTAAAGTCAGAGAAATCAACCAACAGATCTGTAACTCTCTGAATAAATAGGAAATAGCAAATTAAATAAATACTCTTTTCCTTGTTGAATATCAAGACAGCACCTTTGAATTTTTAAATTCGAGGTGCTGTATTTTCATTTATAATAAGAAAGCTCTCCCATTGTCATCAGTCAGAGAGCAATGTTTCATTTAAAGGAGATTTTTATGAACAGCAAGCATATCTTCTTATCCACCTTAGTCGGTCCCTTAGTAATTCCGTCACTCAATGCAGCCGAAACCAACAGACCCAACATACTATTTGTCATTTCTGACGACCAGTCTTACCCGCACGCATCGGCCTATGGTTCACCCATAGCTAAAACACCGGCATTTGATTTTGTAGCCCGTAACGGCTGGTTATTCAACAATGCGTTCGTTACTTCTCCTGGAAGCAGCCCTTCGCGAGCTTCTATCTTAACCGGACTTTATCCCTGGCAAATAGCAGAAGCAGGCACTCATGCTTCCTCCTTCCCTGCCGAATATAAATGCTTTCCTGATATTTTGGCGGAAGCAGGTTATCATGTTGGCTGCACAGGGAAAGGATGGGGCCCCGGCGACTGGAAAATATCGGGACGAAAGCATAACCCTGCAGGTCCGGAATACAATAAAAGACACATTCAACCTCCTTTCAAAGGAGTGTCCAATACCGATTATTATCAAAACTTTAAAGAATTTCTCCACGCCAGAAAGGAGAAACAGCCTTTCTATTTCTGGGTCGGTTCACGTGAGCCGCATCGTCCTTATGAAAAGAATAGCTGGAAAAAAGCCAATAGAAAACTGGCCGATGCAAAAGTTCCTTCTTTTCTTCCCGATAAGGAGGCCATAAAAGGAGATTTATTAGACTATGGAACGGAAATAGAATGGTATGACAGCCAATTATCCCGTATCCTTGACACATTGAAAGAAGAGGGCGAATTAGAGAATACCCTGATTATTGTCATGGCAGACAATGGAATGCCTTTCCCCGCAGCCAAAGCAACTTGTTTTGAATATGGTATCCATATTCCAATGGCTATATGCTGGATAGGTAAGATTAACGAAGGAGGTATCAGCGATGAATTTGTAAGTGGTGTCGATCTGGCCCCAACGATCCTTGATGCAGTCGGTATACCAAATAAAGGGCAAATGATAGGTATCAGTCTACTACCCTATCTTCAGAAAAAGAGAAAAGACACAGGAAGAACGATGGTTTTTGCAGGAAGAGAACGTCATGCTTCTGCGCGATATAATAATTGGGGATATCCGAGCCGTGCATTAAGAACAAAAGATTTTCTTTATATCAGAAACTTCCGTCCGGAGAGATGGCCTGCAGGTGACCCTTGCGCTATTGATAAAAAAGGGAAACTAGAAGCAATGCATAGTGCTTATTACGACATAGACCAATGTCCGGCATGGGACTTCATTGTCAGCAACAGAGATGACAGAGAAATATATCCTTATTTTCTGAAAGCAGCAGGGAAACGACCTTATGAAGAATTGTATAATGTATCTACCGATCCCGGTTGCCTTCATAATTTAGTTGGAAATGGTAAATGCACTGAAAAGCTAAATAATCTACGTAAAGAAATGGACAAATTACTTAAAAAGACCAAAGATACACGCTACTTAGATGATCCGACTCAAGATGACATCTGGGAAACTTATCCGCGTTTGAGTGGAGCAATGCGTACCTTCCCAGCACCTTTGCTCACTGACTAACATCATTCAGGCACGAATTACACGGATTAATAGGGACAAGTTTATTCTCTTTCCGTAAGATCCGTGTAATCCATGCCTACTAGTAAAAAAGTATACAGTATATTATATTCCCTCCTCTTCCTGCATGAAGATCTTTACCTGATTCCAACTATTCTTCGTATCATTCGATACTTTTTCACCAGGAGTAGAACGGCCATTCTCTACATATTGCTTCATAGCCCGTTTCATTTCTTTCACCTCATTTTCGTAACGCTTATCACCGATAATGTTTTCTTTTTCCGAAGGATCTTTCACGATATCAAACAATTGCATCGGAGGGAACTTCGCCACATCAGAAGGTTTGACAGGATAGGAAAAGCCACCCGAACCTCCGTAGAACACCAATTTCAGTTGGGAAGTACGCAAAGACAAATACCCCTCTCCCGCTTCGTGCACCAGGTCTTTACGTGCAGAAGCACCTTTCTTACTCAATATCGGCCACATACTGTAACTGTCAACAGCTTCTTCTGTCTCCAAATTGTGGTTAAGCATTTGGGCAAAAGTGGCATAAAAGTCTATCAATGAGACTAGAGAGTTGTTTGTCTCTTTCCCATATTTTCCTTTCCAGGAGACAATAAGGGGAATTCTGTGTCCGCCTTCGTAAATATCGCTTTTGTAGCCTCTGTAGATGTAACTAGGAAAATGTCCTTTCTTTTCCATATCTTTCACTCCGATATAACCGGCACACCCATTATCCGAAGCAAAGACAATGATGGTATTATCCAGTTGCTTGTTCTTCTTCAATGTTTTTACGATTTGGCGCACCATGTCGTCTATCATGACTACGAAATCGCCATAAGGACCGATACTGGTTTTGCCCTGAAACTCTTTCGAAGGCAATATAGGGGTGTGAGGAGCAGTAATAGGCAAATATAAAAAGAATGGTTTCTTGCTGTCTTTCTGCTCATTGATGTAGTTCAGGCTATGACGAATGATGTTGGGAAAACATTCTTCCGGCTTGAAATCGGCCCCTGCCAATCCTCCGTGCATCAGTAAAGCCAGATTCTTCTTTTGGGGTTCTATCACATGATCGGGGATGGAGGTCACTTCATCATTCTCTACATATACATAAGGAGAAATATCCAATGATGCCGGTATGCCGAAATAGTAATTAAATCCTCTGTCGGTAGGTCCGTTTTTGATCGGAAGCGAGAAATCTATATCTTTCATGCTTCTGCCATTTCCTGTATATCCCCAACTCCAGCCCAAATGCCATTTGCCAATACAAGCAGTATTATATCCATTGGCAGAAAACATTTGCGCGATTGTGCAACGTTCAGGATCAATCATTGCAGGCGAATCGCCATCAAGACCACCTCGTTTCAGCTTAGTTCGCCACGGATATCTTCCGGTCAGAAGAGAATATCTGGAAGGAGTGGATAAAGCGGAAGAAGCATGGGCATCCGTAAAGGCAATCCCGTGCTCGGCCAGTTTGTCAATGTTAGGAGTATGGATTTTAGATTCGGGATTAAAGGCCGAGATGTCTCCATAACCCAAATCATCCGCCAATATAAATACAATATTGGGCGTTTGCGCTTTTACAGCAGCAGCTGTAAGAAGTGCAGAGGAGATTGTGATTAGTTTATTCATATATTGAATGTATTAAAGCTATAGTTTATGTATGATATAACCTATCTCTTCATGTTTTCCAACCGACATGCCCGGATTATCTGACTGACATCTCAATCGTTCCACTCCAGTAGACAAGTCTTTTCACTCCAGTGAACGAATCTATGCACTCTAGTGAACAACCCTCGTCACTCTAGTGGAACGATTGAGATGCTCTATCAATAACTGGACGATAACGAATGAAAAACATGCCGGCATAGGGTTGTTTGAATGATAAGTACCTTTCATCTGTTTTCAATGTAAATAAGATCAGCAACCATCGTCTATGCAATCATCATGAGAAATGTATGAGAAATGCAGGATGAATACAGGGCAGATGTATGAGAAATCATTGAAAAACGAATGAGAAATAGCCGTTTTTTCGTTAAAATATCTGTAAAAAGCATGAGAAATGCCTGTATAGAAAGCATTTCTCATACTATATATTACTGATTATAAGCTAATTATCTAGATTTTATGAGAAATGAGAAATAAAAAAGATAAATCTCTTTCAGAGAGCAACAAGCGGTAGCATTACGAATATTATACATTGGCTGCTTTCTTCTGCTTATTCTTAGGAGCACGCGGCCGGTCTTTATCAGCTCCGGTATCATTTTGCTGTTTCATCCATTTTTGCAGTTCCATCGTCAGTTCTGCCTTCTTCTTACTATATTTCTTCACATCCGCCAGATTATTCATTTCGAACGGATCTTTCTTGATATCATATAGTTCGAACTCGGGACGATTCTTATAGCGATTCATGATTTTATGTGCCTGTTCCGTGTCCTGTGCTTTCCACGAGAGATACCATTCTGCCTTTTCAATATGCTTTTCTACGTATGTTTCCTTCGGAGTCAAGTTCCAGATTAGACGATAGCGTCCGTCTGAAATAGAACGGATTGGATATGCCGGACCTTCCGGAACATTGTTGTGAACATGATAAGCATACTTATGGTGTGTCTTTGTTTTCCCTTGAAATACATCTACCAGACTCTTTCCATCTATTACGTCAGGCACCTTTCCGCCTGCAACATCGATAAATGTAGGAAGAAGGTCTTCATATTGCACAATAGCGGAAGTCTCCGTACCGGGTTTAATGACACCCGGCCAGGAAGCCACCATCGCCGACTTGACACCGGCACTCCAATTGGTCCATTTGGCTCCGGCAAATTGCGTACCCTGCTCGGATATGAAAATGACAAGAGTGTTCTGCAGCAGATTCTTTTCTTTCAGAATCTGCATAGCGTCACCCACCTGTTGATCGAGCAAGCCGACTTCTGCCAAATATCTGGCATAGTATTCACGTGTTACTTCCGTGTCGATAAACTGTGGCGGCAACTGAAGTTTCTTCCGGTCGAAAACGGAAGCGTCACCACCCGTCCAGGGAGCGTGCGAATTAATAGATGCCAAGACAAGGCAGAAAGGTTGGGAAGCATCACGTTCCATAAACTTCTCGATACCTTTGGTATGATAGTCAGTGTTTGGGCTTGTACATCCTTTGGGGAATCCCGGTACATCTTCGAACGGGAAGTTAGCCAAAGGTTTGATATGCCACTTCCCGGCCAATCCAACCCGATAACCCAGATTTCCCAGATAAGTGGGAAGAGATTTTACATCGGCATTGACCGAGCTATGGTTGGCGTAACCGCCATGATGCATCGGATACATACCTGTATAAACACAATGCCGGGTAGGCGTACTCATCGAAACAGAATTATACGCACTGTTGAATTTTATCCCCTGTCGAGCCAATGCATCTATATGGGGAGTCTTGTTGTTGACCGCTCCGAAACAGCCTATATCGTAATAGGAGCAGTCATCGGCTATGATTAATAATATATTAGGCTTTGAAGGAGTTTGGGCAAACCCGTTTCCTATCGCCAATCCGCCTAAGAGGCATAAACTAATCATTGATTTTTCCATCTTGTATTATTTTCAATTCATAGGGTTAACAGATTCAACGTACTACTTTCCATTCTTTAGGAGCTTTGAATCCGTCACGACCTTTACCGTAAGGTACTTCCGGTATACAAGGAGTGATCGTGTCATATTTCAGGGCAACCTCATACAAAGCTTTCACAATTTTCTCGTTTCCTGCGCTGGCATTTTTCTTTTCGTAAGGATCCGTTTTATAATCAACCAGGAAGTCCTGTTTCAAATCCAGTCCCGGTTTCATACCTTTTCTTATCAGCTTATAGTCTTTATTGACTACTGCTCCGTGTCCCAGATAAAAATCGCGGTCGATACAGGTCTTTTTACCGTTTAATACAGGGAGGATGCTGATACCGTCATATTCACGTTTCGGACGGCTGTGATCTCCTACCAAATCTTTCAATGTGGGAACAAGGTCAACAAAACCCGTCACTTGTGAGCTCAAGTTCTTATATTGTTTCTCTGCTTTCTTCCAATAAAGAACAGCCGGTGCATGTACCCCTCCATCCCACTCGTCGAATTTATGTCCACGCAAAGGTCCTGATGAAGATCCCGGAACACCGGCAGTGCCGTTATCACTAAAGAAGATAAAGAAAGTGTTGTCCATAATTCCTTTCTTCTTCAAGGCATCTACAATAGCACCGATTCCCCTGTCCATACAGGAAACCATTGCACTGTAAGTCGCTTTTTTCTGTTCTTTCGGTGTCAGGCTGTCGAAATTGTCAGTATAGAGTTTTATATCTTTTTCCTGTGCCTGCAAAGGTGTATGAGGTGCGTTATAGGCCACATACAACATAAACGGACCTTCTTTCTCGTATGCATCGATACAGCGGATGGCTTCTTTGGTTATCAATTCGGTAGAATATCCTTTGTCGTGGCAGGTTTCCCAGTCGTTATGCCAGTCCAGTTCACCTTCACGCGTCAGATCGAAATAATCTATCGCACCGTTCAGATGACCATAGAAATGCGAAAAGCCCCTATTCATCGGATAATGCACTTTCTTGGTATGCCCCAAATGCCATTTACCAATAATAGCTCTGTTCTTATATCCGTTACGTGCCAGCATATCGGCCATCGTTTCTTCATTCTCATCCAGTCCGTCCTCACGCCAGGGCGGAATAACAGCCGAACGGACACCAAATCGGTTCGGGTAACGTCCCGTCATCAGTCCCGCACGGGTGGGCGTACTGATGGGAGAAGTGTAAAAGCGTTCGAGTTCCACTCCTTCGCCTACCAGAGCATCCAGACAGGGAGTCTTGATTTCACTACCATGAAATCCTACATCTCCCCAACCCAAATCGTCGGCCAATACAATCACAATATTAGGACGCTCTGTCTGCGCATGAAGAAATGCCGGAAGCAGAGTACATCCACAAAGCAAACCAAAAAATTCTTTTTTCATGATATACGATTTATAAATAACATTCTGTGTTTTATTCGTTTTGATGTGTGACGGTTCATTTTCTCTTTCCCGGCATGTGTTCGAAGGCACGCATCTCGGTAGGTTGTCCTTCGTCTCCACAATCCTTCATCCAGCGTTTCAACTCTTTATCCAAGCGGCTGATGGTAGAAGCTTGTTTCGCGTCCTCCGCCAGATTTTTCATACAATACGGGTCGTTCTTCACATCATACAATTCGATAGCCGGACGATGCTGGTATTTAGTCGTCATCGCTTTTGCATGACTATCCGTTTCTGCCAGACTTTGCCACTCCTTAAACAAAGGAGATTTTGTTTCAACATTCTGGAAAGTAGCTTCCGGGGTGAGATTGACAATATATCTGTATCGGCCGTCGTATACCGAACGGATGCCATAATAAGGCGATCCGGCATTGATGCCTCTCGTGGTCTGAAGGGAGAAAGAATATTTCTTGTGTGCTTTCTTCTTGCCTGTCAATACCGGTTTAAAGCTTTCGCCATCTACTTTTGCCTGCGGCTTTCCTCCTATTATGTCGACAAAAGTTGGGACAATATCTACATATTCCACCAATGCGTCACTTACGCTTCCCGGCTTAACCACTCCCGGCCAACGAACGATACAGGCAGAGTGTACCCCCGCATCATAACAAGTCCATTTGGCAAAAGGCAGGCTGTTGCCTTGTTCACTCAAATATACGACAACAGATTTATCCGTCATTTTTTCCTTATCTAAAATAGAAAGGACGTTGCCAAATTCCTGATCCATATAATTGATCTCTGCCAGATAATGGGTAAACAACTCGCGAGTCTGGGGAATATCTACATACATAGGAGGCAGTGTCAGTTTGTCCGCATTAAATTGAGAGGCATCGCCTTTATTCCAGGGAGTATGCGGTTGATTGGAGGCTACAAACAGACAGAAAGGTTCGCCTTTCGCCTTGCAATCGGAAATAAATTTCTGAATTGCTTCAAAATTCAAGTCCCCACCTTTCAAAGGAGGTACATAAAGGTCGAAAGGAAATACTGATTTCGGGGCAATATGCGATTTTCCGATCAATGCGACTTTATAACCCAACGGTTGCAGATGATGTACAACGCTCAATGTTCCTTCATTGGCACAAGTATGATTGGGGTAAGCTCCGCTGCGTACAGGCCACAAACCGGTATATAGATTGTGCCGGGTAGGCGACGACATCGGAACGGCCTGATAGGCTTGTGTGAAGCGTACTCCCTGTGTGGCAAAGTGGTCGATATTCGGAGTCTTCGAATCAACACTACCATAACAGCCCAAGTCATAATAAGAACAATCGTCGGCTATGAACAATAGGAAGTTCGGTTTTTCCGTTTGTTGGGCGAAAGACAGGCTGGTAGCTCCCAAGGCTACGGATGCACTTACTAGTAATTTATTCATTTTGTGTTCCTCCTTTATTTATTTCTTCGGATGTTTCGGTAATACAAAGTTTGAATTCGCCCATTTCTCCCATTCGGCAACTAACTTGGTAAGCACTTCAGGGTGCTGTTCTGCCAGATTGTTACGTTCGGTACGGTCTTTAACCACATCGTACAATTCCCACTCTTTTCCTTTTTCGTCGCGGATTGCTTTCCAGTTTCCCCAGCGGATCGCTCTATTGTTCTGATGTTCCCAATACATATATTCATGGATAGAGTCTGCTTTCTTTTGAATAGCAGGGAAAAGGCTACTGCCTACCAATGGATATATTTTGTTTCCGCCGTGATAAGTTTCCGGATAGGCGACTCCTGTTGCTTCCAGGATGGTCGGCATAATGTCCGGCAGATAACCGGGAACACGGCACCATTCACCTTTCTTATTCTTCAGATTGCTTTTCCACGACACGATGAGAGGGGTAGAAATACCTCCTTCATAAGAACGGCATTTGTATTTACGGAACGGAGTATTGGAAACCTGTGCCCATGCTCTTCCGTAAGAAGGGAACACGCTACAAGCCGGATTGTTGATTTCAGACACTTTCCCGCCTCCCAATTCAGCGTATGGCTCGGCACAAGCACCGTTGTCGGACAAGAACATGACAAGCGTGTTATCCAACTTACGATTCTTCTTCAGGTAGTCCAGCAGTTTTCCTACATTATAATCTACACAATGCACCTGCGCTGCATAAACGGCCATCCGGTAGGCTACTTCATCTTTTTCCTTCTCTGTCAGTTCGTCCCACTTCCGGTTCTCCCATTCGGCGAACTCTGTATTCGGATCAATAATTCCCAACTTAGTCATCCGTTTGCGTCTTGCTTCACGAATTTCATCCCACCCTTTCTCACGATAGATCTTCGTGAATTTTTGAATATCTTCTTCTTTTGCCTGCAACGGCCAGTGAGGAGCGTTGAATGCCAGATATAGGAAGAAAGGTTTGTCGTCTTTCTGCTCATCAACAAAGCGGATTGCGTAATCGGTAAATGCATCTGTTGTATAATAAGGTGCTTCCGGCTCCGGAAGTTTTGTATTGTCAAGGGTTAAGCCGCGTCCTCCCGATGGACGGAGATAACTGCAAGCTCCTGCCAAAATTCCGTAGAAGCGTTCAAATCCCCGTTGCAAGGGCCACTTTTCTTCTCCATGCATTCCCAGATGCCATTTACCTGCCATATAGGTATGGTAGCCGCCTTCTTTCAGAACTTCGGCTATTGTGACACAATTGCGGTTGAGGAATCCTTTGTATCCCGGCACTCCCCAATCATTCGGACTCTTCTGGCCGGGATTTTTAAACGGGTCTTCGGACATCTGACCGATACCTGCCTGATGTTGATATAGCCCTGTCATTAAACTGGCCCGGGCAGGGCAAGAACGTGAAGTGTTGTAGAATTGTGTGAAACGTACTCCTTTGGATGCCAACGCATCAATATTAGGGGTCAGTATTTCTCCACCGTAGCAGCCGATATCGGAATAACCCATATCATCTACCATAATCAGTACGACATTCGGCTTCTCTTGTGCCGAACAAAACGATGCCATCAGTAAGGGGGCAGTCATTAAGAAATTCTTCTTTACCATAGTATTATCAATTATCTGGAAAACAAAAGTAGAGAAGTTTATGGAAAAGGAAGGAAAAATGCTAATCAATAAAGAACAAAATCAGGTATATGTGATACCCGAAAAGAAAATTCCCTATTTAAAAGACAATAGTTCCCTTCTATTTTCAACATTTGATTCAATGTTACCACCAATGTTTTTTAGAATGAACAGCTTTTTTCTTTTATTGAACAATATGTTTCCTCTTTTGTATGTCAAATGTCCTATCTTTGTATAAACTAATACACTTTGCGCACAAAACGCAAAACAAAAAAAATAAATAATGAAAAAGGCACATCTGATTTTGGCCGGCTTATTGTTATCCTTTACATTAAACGCAGCCAATGATATTCCTCGTCCGGAATATCCAAGACCTCAATTTGAAAGATCCGAATGGATTAATCTCAACGGTGAATGGACATACGAGTTCGACTTCTCCAATTCGGGGAAAAGCCGGCGGTTGACAATAGCCAAGCAATTCAGTAATACGATTACCGTCCCTTTCTGTCCTGAAAGTAAACTGTCAGGAGTGAATTATACCGATTTTATCAATCAGATGTGGTACCAACGTCCCATATCCATACCTTCCGACTGGGAGGGAAAGAAAATCATACTGCACTTCGGAGCGGTCGATTATTATGCAGAAGTCTTCATTGACGGGCATTATGTAGGCAGTCATTATGGAGGAAGTTCTTCTTTTTCAATGGATGTAACTCCTGCCGTCAAAGCGGGACAAAAGCACAACCTAGTTGTTTATGTCACGGATGATGCCCGTTCAGGGCTTCAAACTATCGGTAAGCAATCTACCCGGATATCTCCTTATGGATGTTTCTACTCCCGTGTCACAGGTATTTGGCAAACCGTATGGATGGAAGCTGTTTCTCACTATGGTCTGAAATCAGCCGTAACCACTCCGGATATTGATGAAGAGCAGTTAATCATCACACCCGAATTTTATCAGGCATCCAATGATAGGACGCTTCAAATCACCTTGTATGACAATCAGAAAAAGGTGGTTCAAAAAACTGTAAAATGTAACAACGGAACTCCTGTCATCCTTCCCATTAAAAACATGAAACTCTGGAGTCCCGAAGATCCACACCTTTATGATATTGTCTACAGTATCAAAAGTCCGACCGGAGAAACCGTAGATGAGGTAAAATCTTATATAGGTATGCGTAAGGTGCATACGGCAGATGGAATGATCTATTTAAACAATGAACCTTACTTTCAACGCCTCGTCTTAAATCAGGGATATTATCCGGATGGACTCTGGACTGCTCCAAACGACGAAGCTCTGAAAAATGATATTCTATTAAGCAAAGCTGCCGGATTCAACGGAGCACGTCTTCATCAGAAGGTATTTGAAGAAAGATTCCATTACTGGGCCGACAAATTGGGATTTATAACTTGGGGAGAATCTCCCAACTGGGGGATGAATATCAAGAACGAAGTAGCATCACGCAACTTCCTTAGCGAATGGGCAGAAGTTATCACACGGGATCGCAACCACCCGTCAATCATCACCTGGGTTCCCTTCAATCAGCCGCTTGAAGACGCATTAACCCTCCTGACGGGTACAATGATGCGCCTGTGCATCGGTACCTATCAACTGACCAAAGCCATAGACCCTTCACGTCCTGTGAACGGTATTGCAGGAGATGTGCATTTCATGAGTGATATATGGAGCATCCGAAACTACGAATCTGATGCCATGCGTTTTGCACAGCACTTGAAGCCTAACAACAGAATGGCATTTTACAACAACCAGCCTTTTTTCATCGGAGAATTCGGAGGTATACTTTGGACAGAATCTACCAAACGGGATAACTCATGGGGGTATGGAGGTATGCTCACCAACGAAGAAGGATTCTACGAACGGCTGGAAGGGTTGATACAGACAATAGCTTCCTCACCGGACGTTACAGGATTTTGCTACACGCAATTGACCGACATTGATTTAGAGAAAAATGGAATTTATTATTATGACCGACGTCCCAAGCTGGATATGCAGCGTATTAAGACTATCTTCGAAAAGATTCCAAGCAGACCGAAAAAGATAAAATAGTAAGCTATCATGAAGAACAAACTATTCATACTGATACTCATTGTATGTAATCTCCTGACCGCGTATGTGTCAGGAGAAGTACCTCCCGCCAAGGTTGTATTCCAACAATACATGAACCAGGCACAAACATTTGCCAACAACTTTCCACGGGAGAAGGCGTATTTGCATTTTGACAATACGAGTTATTACGTCGGAGATACGATCTGGTTCAAGGCTTATGTCACTCTTGCTGAACAACAGACTTTCAGTCAGATCAGTCGTCCTCTATATGTAGAGTTGGTAGACCAGACAGGGCATATAGCAGATAAACAAATCATCAAACTGACACAGGGAGAAGGAAACGGACAATTCATTCTTCCCCCTTCCATGTTATCCGGCTATTACGAGGTACGTGCCTATACCCGCTGGATGCTTGCTTTTAATGAACCACAGTACTTTTCGCGCACTTTTCCTATTTATCAACTGACAAATAGTGATAAGCTGGAACGTAGTATCACGACTTACGAACTTAGTTCGTCGATGGAGAACCGTCCGTCGGAAACAGAGGAGAAGTTAAATGTACGCTTTTTCCCTGAAGGAGGACAATTAGTGGAGGGGGTGACTTCGCAAGTGGCTTTCAAGGCGGAGAGTAAAAATGAAGGGAATATCGAATTATCGGGAACGATCTATACCAAAGAAGGGGCAGAAATCACTTCTTTCGAGACTTTGCACGATGGAATGGGGCGTTTTGAATATACGCCTTCAGCTCAACCTGCGATTGCTAAAGTCGATTTTCAAGGAAAGAAATATGAATTTACCCTTCCACAGGCATTGCCTAACGGGTATGTTTTGAGCACTGTCAGTAATGCCGGTGCCCTTTTGGTGAGAGTTTTCTGTAATGCCGCTACTCCTCAAGATACACTGGCTGTATTTATCAGTCATCAGGGACGCCCGTATGTTCATCAATTGATTAGTTGCCGGTCGGATGCTCCGCAGGAGTTTATTCTACCCACCCGTAAGCTACCGGCAGGCGTACTGCAAGTCAGCCTCATCAACCGGGCAGGCAATACATTGTGCGAACGTTTTGTCTTTGCCAATCCGCGTGCTCCCCTGCAAATATCGACAAAAAAATTGAAAGAGGTGTATGCTCCCTACGCTCCCATCCGTTGTGAATTGCAAATAAAGAATGCTAAGGGGGAACCTGTGTCCGGAGAATTGTCGGTCAGCATCCGGGATGGTGTCCGGTCGGATTATTTGGAGTATGACAACAATATTTTCACTGACCTGCTATTAACCTCCGATTTAAAAGGATATATCCATCAACCCGGTTATTACTTTGCGTCTCCGTCTCCGCGGAAGCAAACCGAACTGGATGTTTTATTGATGGTGCACGGATGGCGTAAATACGACATGAGCCAAGCCATCTCTACCGCTCCTTTCACTCCGCTTCAATTGCCGGAAACACAATTAGCACTGAACGGGCAGGTGAAATCAACCATTCTCAAAAATAAACTGAAAGATATTGCGCTTAGCGTGATCGTAAAGAAGGACGATCAATTCATAACCGGAGGAACCGTGACCGATGAAAACGGCCGTTTCAGCATTCCGGTGGAAGATTTTGAAGGAACGACGGAGGCAGTGATCCAAACCCGGAAAGTCGGTAAAGAACGTAATAAGGATGCTTCTATCCTGATCGACCGTAATTTCTCCCCCGCTCCGCGGGCTTACGGCTACAAGGAGCTTCATCCAGAATGGAAAGACTTGGCCTACTGGCAACAGAAAGCCGAGAGTTTTGATTCTCTATACATGGATTCTATCCGAAAGGTAGAAGGACTTTATGTATTGGATGAGGTGGAAATAAAAAGTAAACGCCGGCAAGGAAGTAATATGGCTACTAAAATCAATGAGAAAAGCATCGACGCTTATTACGACGTACGCCGTTCTGTAGATTTATTACGTGACAATGGGAAGATTGTCACAACTATTCCGGAATTAATGGAAAAGTTGAGTCCGCAATTCGATTGGGATCGTAGCAATGACAAGCTTACTTATCGGCAGAAACCGATCTGCTATATTATGGATAATCACATTTTGTCCGAAACAGAAACTCAAATGATGTTGACCGAGGTGGATGGATTGGCCTCTATCATTATTAGCAAAGGCACTGGAGGTATCGATGACGACATTATCCAAAATACAAAGATGTCCGAGGTGACCGATAGCACGGGAGTCGATATAAGCAAACTGGATAAATATAGTGTTTTCTACCTGATTCCCCTACCCAGACGCGATGTGTTGAATAAAAGTCAGAGTGCCGTACTTGGTACCCGACAAACCGTTATCCAGGGATATACCCGTCCTTTGGAATATTATTCTCCTGCCTACCCGACCAAGGAACTGTATATGGACAAAGTTGATAAAAGACGGACGTTATACTGGAATCCATCCGTACAAGCTGATGAAAATGGAAAAGCGGTGATTGAATGCTATAATAATCAATATTCCACTCCATTGATTATTCAAGCGGAAACGCTGGGAAAAGATGGACAGATAGGAAGTATGAGGTATTCTACCATTGGACAAATAGAATAATATTCCTTACTACAAAAGAGTAAGTATACGAACAAGAACATTCTGAAAATTTTCACTTTTCTATCCTAACAAGAGTAATTTTCACTTTCAAAAAGGCAACTAGCTCATTGCGAGTCAGTTGCCTTATATATTTTTTTAATTCAAAGAATATCCCATTACAAGTATGTTTGGCACTTAATAATGACAGTATATCTTATAAAACACGAAGTTTCTTAATCTTTTTCGCTTCTGGTTTTTCCGGTAATTTTTCACCATTTACTCTCACATTCTCGAAAATAATATTCTCACCATGCTCCAAGCGATAGTCCGACACAGCCTTATCTACGGTGATATTCTTCAACGTAATGTTTCTTATAGGTAGTTCCGGGAATCCAGCCATGGATATAGCACACTCATTCGTTTGCCCACAAGTTACGTTTTCGACCGTAATCTTGTTGAACAAGGTAGGATGAAATCCCGATCGCTCTCCCTTATAATTCGGTTCTACGCGAACCAAAGCTGTGCGCACCGAGTCAGCCTGTATGTTGCGAACATAAATATTTTCGATATATCCCCCTCTGTCAAGATTCGATTTGAAATAGATGGCATTCGATGATTTAAGGATACTAATATTTTCTATAAATACATTACGTACACCTCCCGATATTTCGCTTCCGATACATACCCCGTTTATTTTTGACCAAAAGGTGCAATTGCGAATGACGACATTTTCAGTAGGCTGTCCAATACGCCAAGCATCATTATCCCGTCCCGACTTAATAGCAATAGCATCATCGCCCGTGGAGAAAGTACAACCTTCAATCAAAACGTTGCTGCATGATTCAGGATCACAACCATCGTTATTCCGATTATGACTGTCAACCGTTACATCACGAACAATAACATTATTGCAAAATATCGGATGGATCACCCAGAACGGTGAATCTTTGATTGTGATACCTTCAATACGCACATTTACACAACCATACGGTTCGATAAACCCTGGACGTAATCTGAAACCCTCTCCAAATATACGCCTGTAAATAGGCAGGTTTTCACGTCCCATTCGTCTTAGTATTTCCTTGTCTATATTCTGATTATCAGCCCAGGCAGAAAATTTCTTGGAACCATTGCCATTTATCGTGCCTTTTCCAGTCAAAGCGATATTCTGTACATGATAAGCGTAAATCAGCGGAGAATAATTAAACAATTCCGTACCTTCCCATCGTGTAATTACCGTGGGCAAATAATCTTCCTGGTTACTACTAAAATTCAATATAGCACCATCTTCCAAATGGATATTGACATTACTCTTAAATACCAGCGGTCCATTCATATAATAAGTTCCTGCAGGTACAATTATTCTACCGCCGCCTTGATCACTACATTGTGTTATAGCCTTATCAAAAGCACCTTTGCAAGGCATTCTCCCATCTGCTACAGCACCAAAATCAGCAATGTTGTATGTCTTATCAGGAAAAGTCACCGGATTAAGTTCTGCTACTATTTTGTCCGCTATATCCCAAGGTGAACTTTTTGCTGCAAGATTTGCTGTATTTGTCACTATTAAAATAAACACTATTAAGAAACTCTTCTGCATCTGCATATCCAAATTATTATATGGAACTTTCATTTGTACTTATTTTTATTCCCAAAAGAATAAGATCTTTAGATATATCAATGAGGATGAATGATTCTTAATCAAGAACAACCTCATCCCCATTATTCATTCAATGTTCTATTCATTCCGTTTTAAATGGAATGACAGTTATTTCTTTTTTCTGTCCCGGGTAAGGTTCTACCATGCAACGCTTAGCCCATGCTTCGTAGGCTTTTGACATTTCTGCCACCTTCTCCGGATATTTAGCAGCCAGATCATGTTGCTCGCTCCGGTCTTCATTCAGATTGTACAATTCCCATTGAGAGTTATTTTTCGGGCGAACTAATTTCCAGCCATCATTGGAAAGAAAAGCACGTTCGTTGAAGTGTTCAAAGCCCAGATAGTCGTGTCCCTTGCGATGTCCGGTCTTGAAGATAGGAAGCAAGCTCTTTCCTTCCATTGGAAGAATATCATGTCCTTTATAGGTAGTTGGATATTCAGCATCCGCTAAATCGACACAAGTAGCCATGATGTCCATTACATGCCCTATTTCAGATGTCATGCCACCCACGTTCTTTTTAATTCCTTTCGGCCAGTGAGCAATCATCGGAGTACAGATTCCTCCTTCATAAGATTTGGCTTTCCAAAAGCGGAATGGAGTATTCGCTACATTAGACCAACGGGCTCCCAATGAAGCGTATGTAGTCTGTGGTCCAGGCAATACTTGTTTATTACGCGGGTAAATGATTTTTTTTCCATCACGAGTCATATCCGGACGGTCGTTCTCTCCACCAGACATGTTCTGGCAGTCTTCGTTACTGCAACCATTATCAGACAAGAAAAGAATCAATGTATTATCAAGCTGTCCGGTCTTTTTCAAAGCCTCGATAATTTGTCCAATACCCTGATCTACACGGTCGATCATTGCAGCGTGAACGGCCATCGCACGGGCATCCCACTCTGCATGTGGATTGTCTTCCCATTTGTCATGAAACTGACGTTCGGACAAAAAGTTATCCATTCCCGGAAAAATACCCAACTGCTTTTGACGTTCATAACGGGCATTACGGATAGCTTCCCAACCTACTTTATAAGTATCCTTATATTTCTCAATATCTTCAGGAAGTGCATGCAGCGGCCAATGCGGTGCTGTATAAGCCAAGTACATAAAGAATGGTTTATCATCCTTTGCATATTCTTCTACCTCTTGCACAGCGCGGTCAGAAAGAGCTTGGGTTATATAATATCCTTTGGGTACTTCTTTTATAGGCACTTCACCTTCTACCAGGCTGAACGGATCAAAGTAATCCACCACTCCATAAATTACTCCATAGTGAGAATCAAACCCACGATTGACGGGATAATGACATAAATCAGAGAATGTATCATGGAAGACACGGTGTGCCAACCATTCGCGTTGGTCTTTACGGAGTGGAGTCTCTGCAACATGCCATTTTCCAACCATACTGGTGGTATATCCTGCTTCTTTCAACACCTCGGCAATGGTAACGGCATTGCGTGAGAGTGTTCCGCGATAGCCCGGCAAGTGAGCATCAAAGGTCATTCGTCCGATTCCGGCTTGGTGCTGGTAAAGTCCCGTCAACAGGGAAGCACGAGTCGGGCAACTACGACTTGCATTATAGAAATGATTAAAGCGTACTCCTTCTTGTGCCAGTTTATCCAAATTAGGAGTATGAATCTCGCTACCATAGCATCCCAGATCGGAATAGCCAAGGTCATCTGCAAGAATTACCAAGATATTAGGACGTTTGTCCGATTTCTTGCCTTTCGCCTCTGCTGCAGAATGGCCAGCAACCATCAAGGCGGTCGGTAATAGTAATAATTTAGAATTCATAAGTTTAATATTGGTTTATAATTTGTTTTTCACTGTATTACTCTTTTCCTTTGTCTTTGTTTTCCTCAAACCATTTACATACTTTTTTGCTCAACTTAGCTACGACTTCCGGATGCGACTGCGCCACATCGTTCTTCTCGAATTTGTCTTTTTCAATATCGTACAGCTGTGCATCGCTTCCATCGCTATTTATCAATAGCTTCCAGTTGCCACTGCGTATAGCCAGATGAGGACTTCTGTCGTTTGCATTTCCCGGTTTCTTAAAGAATTGGTTTCTACCGAAATCCCACATCAAATCCGTTTTACGTTTAGCTTTCGATTTGCCCAAAAGAACTTTATCATAATTTTGTCCGTCTCCCTGATAACCTTTCTCTGTTTCAATTCCGGCTATCGCACATAAAGAGGGATATAAATCGACTGCACACAGTACGCTCTCATTATTCACTTGTCCAGCCTTTATTTTCTTGGGGTATTTTATAAGGAACGGCATACGAATTCCACCTTCATAAAGGCTGTTCTTCGTTCCTCTTAAATAGGCAGCACGAGCGGATTGGAAACTGGGTGCCGGTCCGTTGTCACTAGTGAAAATCACGATTGTATTTTCCGACAATCCCAACTCATCCAATGCTTTGATAAAACGTCCGATCTGTTTGTCCATTTCAGCAAGAACAGGGATGAAGGCTTCTTCCGTATTCCAGCTTTTATTATCCTTTTGCTTAAATTCCGGTACCCAAGGGGTATGCATATCATCCGGCCAGAGATTCAAAAAGAAAGGCTGGTCTTTATGACGTTTGACAAAGTCGATGCTCTTATTTACAAAGTACTCGGTACGTCTCCAGCGTTTTACACTGTCTTTGGCCGACCATATCCAGTTCGTAGCAGTGATTGCCGGTTCCGGGTCCGGACTTTCATACGTCGATATATATTCGTCAAAACCATAATTTTTAATAGAAGGTGCATTGTGTACGTCGCGCCCGCCTCCCATGTGCCATTTACCTATGTGTCCGGTGGCATAACCTGCACTTTGGAAAGCACGTGCCATGGAAGGATTCTTGTCACTCAAAAAGTTACGCTGTTCACAATTCTTGTTGCTGGCTTTATTATTTAAAAAGGTATTAATTCCTACTTCAATCGGGAATTTGCCTGTTGTCAATCCGCAACGTGAAGGTGAGCTGACCGGTGCGGATGAATAATACTGATTGAATAACAATCCGTCCTGCGCTATCTTATCAATATTCGGAGTAGAAACAAACTTACCTCCATAACAACCGATATCTCCGATTCCCATATCATCTACATAGATGACGACCACATTGGGTTTTGTCTCTGCCTGCATACTGGCCACGGGTAATAAAGCTCCCAACCAAGGCAAATGTTTTTTGATGTTCATAATTATTCTGATTTAATTAACTATGCTTTTTGTCGGTTCCGTGTGACTGACTTATGTAGCAAAAGTAGAGAAGTTTTTTAAGAGAAAGGGAAAAATACAAATCAATAAAGGAAAAAAACAGGTAAACAGAGATGAGGAACAGCTAATCTAACCCCATATATAAACAAAATAGGGAAGACACTATTCCTAATATCTTCCCTACCTCTACTCATTTATAAGATTACCATTCAATCTGTTGATCTTCATCCGGAATCTGCGTATTGATATTCCGTTGAAGCGTCATGCTTCCTTCTACTCTATACTTGATAGGAATAACTTCCGTACCACTTCCACCATAGGTAAAATCTTGAAAATCGTATTCAAACATAATTTGAACATAACGGCGTTCCAAGTAAGGACGGGTAGCGTCCATAATCGATGTACTACTGTAGATAGGTGTTCCTATCAGTTTGAATTCCATCTCGTTTGTTGGATCGTCCGGCTCCATATCCAATGTTCCATCCTCTTTAAAATGTACATTAATTTTATACTTCTTACGTATGTCTTTATCCATATCCTCATTAATCAGGCCTGCATAAAAGAATACGGAATTGTTATCTATCACATATCCTGTACGCTTGTTCGTCGTTCTCGCGTTGTTGTCAGGCTTGCCATTTATATAGGTGTACACTTTCATGGAAGAAGCCGTGTACGAACCGGAATAATCGTTAAAAGGAACCACTTTCAACAAAGCTTTTGCATAGTTCTTACGCGGATGACTCTGATAATCAGAGGCTCCATCATCAACAATGGTCAATGGTAAAACCCATTTCTCCAACATATCAATACCTTGTAAACTAAAATCTATATTCAATTGCTCTACACACGAACCGGCAGGAATATGTACTGTTTCGGGGAATTCGTATTTATCTTCCTCCATTTCAGTATACCACAATTCCGGACGATAAAGACTAAAACGCTCAATATTCAGTGTTTCCAGCGTATCCTTATCTACTGCTATACGTATATCTCTGTCTTGTCCATTCACTGTAGAGCCACTGACAATGATAGGTAGCTGATAAGTCACCTTTCCATTGTCCTTATATCTTACATAGATAGTAGTAACACCATCGCCTCCTGAAGCGATAGGCGCTTTGAAAGATACGTATTGTCCATACTGCTCATCTTCCCACTCATTATTACAAGCGGTTCCCAAGACGATGACAGCCAATAAACTTAAGCATATATATATATTTTTCATATCATATTCTTATTAGGAGATTAATCATTGTACGTCCATCCCGGATTCTGCGTCAACCGTTTATTACGTTTCAACTCATCATGGCTGATAGGCCAGAAATAGAGTTTACGCGAGAAAGCAGTAGGTAAGTCTGCAATTTCAATCGGAGTATAAAATTGTTCTCTCTGCTCCTCTGTGTCCGACATATAGAAATTACATCCGTAATTTTTCTTGGACTCTTCCACTTCTGCATCTTTCCATCTACGTAAATCAAAATAGCGCTGCCCTTCGGCCATAAGTTCAATTTGACGTTCACGTTTCAACTTTTTGCGGAATACATCCCGATCCTGATATTCCGACATTGTATAATCAGGCACACCTGCACGGCGACGTACTTGTCTGATACCTTTTTTCATTTCATTAATATCACGGCTGACAGAATAAGTAGTAGATCCATCCCATGACGAAATGTCGTATGAAGAGCCGTCTTCCAATTCATTCAGTGCTTCAGCATAAATCAACAGGATTTCGGCAAAACGAATAGCAGGCTCCGCTTTCGCTTTGATTTCCTTACGATTCGTATCATCCGGATGCACATATTTCATGATACCAATCCCGGATCGTAAATAGACACCAGTACCGGAGAAACCGTCCGTATTGATACCGTAATAATAGTTAACTTGTTTCTCAACGTCATTTTTATAATCAACTGTCTCTGCATTTTTTAGTAAAGGCCACACGCAACCATTGAACGAAACGGAAGCATAGAAACGCGGTTCACGCCATGCATACTCTTTCCACACCCCCTTCTTTAAATGAGGATATGTTCCTGCTTCTCCTTCCTTTTTAGTCACAAAACGATTTCCAACCTGACAGGTATCCAAAAAGGTTTGGCGGTTAAACTCCGAGCCATCATACATATAGTAAGCATCACACATCTTTATTGTCATACCATAAGCATTGCTTCCATTACCTAATGTTCTCGGCATTTGAAGTTTCACCATTTCAACCAAACTGTTCCCCCCTTGGTTACGTCCACGGCTGAAAATCAGCTCCGGATTCTGATACATCGCTAACGCACCGTTGAAAACCGACCGGTAAGATTCGTAAGGATCTATATCACTATAACCACCTTCATTCCATGTTTTTGTCGAGAAATCACCATCCTGATAAGGAGCAATGGTAGCAGGATATCCAGGTTCGGCAATATCAGTAGCCTTCTTATGATAAAGCTCATAACGACGTCCGTTATTTTCCCCGGGAAGTTCCATTACATCTCTGGCCGCAGCTGCTGCCTTTGCCCACTTATATTCATTATATTCTTGAGACATCAGACAATTTCCATCATAGTCTACCATATCCGAAAACTTATCTGCCTCCCCCGGACGTGGGTTATTAATAGGGCTTGCCGAATACAACAACGCTCTGGCACGAGCCGCCAATGCCGCTCCGCGTGTAGGACGCGCGCCCTGATTAAGAGCTCGGTTCAGAGGCAAATCTTTGGCAGCCAAGAGCATCTCCGATTCGATATACTCTACGCATTCATCATACGAACTACGTTGGATGGCCAAATCATCATAACTGGCAGTATAATCCAGTCCTTCATCAGGTAACAAAGGCACAGGACCATATTTACGCAACAATAACCAATAATAGTAAGCACGCACAAAACGTGCCTGCGCCTTCAGATCGGCCCTCTCCTCTTCGGTAAATTTCGTGTTCATATCAATATGCTGGATAAAGATAGATGCTTGACGAATACCTTTATAACTTTCACTCCACGAATGCCGATAGCTTTCATCGTAAGTACCAGTCTTGAACTCCTTATACACAGCAAGACTATTACCTCCAAAATAGATATCATCGGCAAAATTAGTGATGGTATTCAACATCATAGATACTTCCAAATTGTAACCATTTAAAAAGGAGTAAGCATGCGCCAACCATTCTTCTGTATTTTCTTTATCAGTAAATACATCCTCCAAAGAACGACGGTCTTTAAAATATTTATCAGAGTCGAGTTTATCCGCACAAGCAACAATAATCGCACTCAACGCAATACCAATACACAGTTTATATATCTTTCTCATTTTTCATGTATTTAATTAGATATTCACAGTCAATCCCAAAGTAAATGTCTTGGCAAGTGGATACTTCTCTCCATTAGTACTTCCCATTTCCGGATCCCATTCTTTAAATTTAGCAAACGTCAAGAGGTTTGTACCGATAAAAAATACGCGTATTTTATTAAACCGTATTTTGTTCACGATTGATTTAGGCAATGTATAACCTACCTCCAATGTCTTCAAACGTAAATAAGAGCCATCTCTAAGCCAGAAAGTAGAAGCTCTATAGTTATTATCGTTCCCTCCATAACTAAGCCGAGGATACGAAGCATTTGGATTCTCATTAGCAGGAATGCCCAATGTAGCTGCCGTCTCCGCATCAACATAGCGGTTTTTCACCAAATTTGTCAGAACATTTCCCCATTGACTGCCACTAAAAGCGTATACTGTAGGACCATTAATGAAAAACGAAGACTTGCCTGCCCCTTGGAAGTGTGCATTGAAATCGAACCCTTTCCATTGTGCAGAGACACCAAATCCATAAATTAAATTCGGTTTGGTTGTCGCACCAATAGCCACTTTGTCTCCGTCATTAACAACGCCATCTCCATTGACATCTTTATATTTGATGTCACCCGGTTGTACTTTTCCCCATGCTGTCTGCTGAGGACTATTGCGTATATCATCGTAATCCTTGAACAGTCCCAAAGCAATTAGTCCCTTTGCCTGATTCACCCGGTAACCTGCCTCCTTTTGATAAGGGTAAACCGCATTCATTTCATCTTTCTCCAAAATTTCGTTTTTGCTGTAAGTGAAATTACCGCGA
This sequence comes from Bacteroides sp. AM16-13, assembly GCF_003602705.1. Taxonomy (NCBI): domain Bacteria; kingdom Pseudomonadati; phylum Bacteroidota; class Bacteroidia; order Bacteroidales; family Bacteroidaceae; genus Bacteroides; species Bacteroides sp. AM16-13. The sequence goes on along the minus strand of NZ_QTLK01000018.1, from coordinate 43,635 downwards.
ACAGTCAGATTAACCTTTCCTATCTTCTGTTTGTAAGCAAAGTTACCGTCAAAGCCTTTCGACAGAACACTTCCTACATTAGCTTTCGGATTACTATTCACGCCCACAATACCAGGTAAATATTGACGTTCCATATAGATTCCGTCACGCTGTTCATGGAAATAATCTACAGTAGCTGTTAACTTATCATTAAATAGAGAAAGATCCACACCGGCATCGTGCTTGGTTGCAATTTCCCAAGTAACATTGTTAGAGGCTAATTGCGTATAGTGCATTCCTGTATAGACATTGTCCGGAGAACCATAATCACTCCAAGTCCAGCCATTTCCATCGTCTTTGATAGTATATAAATAAGGAAAACGATGTACTGTATCACCTATTTTAAGTTTATCACTACCAACTTTACCATATGAATAACGCAACTTAAACATATTCATCCATTTCAGATGTTTTTTTACCAATTTCTCTTCCGCTATGTTCCAAGCCAAAGAAAAGGCTGGAAAAAAGCCAAAGCGATGTCCGTCGGCAAAATTCTCCGAACCGTTGTAGCCGAAATTGAAATCTACGAAATAACGATAGTTCCAGTTGTAGTTGACACGTCCCGCCAATCCCATGTGTCGTTTGGCAACACCATTTTTTACATCTGTACCAATATCAACTGTAGTCCGGTAAGCGTCCTGAGTATATTTCAATATTGCACCCACATGATGTGCTTTGAACGCCCGATTATATTGTAAAAATGCTTCTAAGAATTCACGACGCTCACCACTCGAAGAGCTAGTCTGTTCCATAGGCTTCTCAGCATTTTGTTGTTTAAAAACCAAATTTCCGTCATCATCTCTGTCTCTTTGGGCACGCCAAGTTTCCGGCATTCTGATGCGGTTTATTTCACTCTGGTTACTCGTATCAAACCCGAAACGTCCCTCAAAACGTAGACCTTTCGTGATGAAATCCAACTTTTGCTCCAAAGAAATATTGGTTTGAATTTTATTGTTCCAGATTTCCTTATAACCACTCTGTGTAGCAAGCACCCAAGGATTATTGCGATTATCGTCCGTTCCGTGTGAGGGAATATAACCGTTAGAGTACATGACGGGAATACTGATCGGGCTCTGTCCCATTAAGGAAGTCCATACGTTAGCACCTTGTCCCGGTGCATTACGTTTTTTCAAAGAACCAGATACTCCCACTTTAACAAGTGTACTTTTAGTAATGTCTATATCTGTATTCAGACGATAGTTCCAACGCTGGCTACTGGGATTGGTATTATAATCCTTGCGCATAGCCTCATCCGTCTTATACATACCTTCCTCATTAATATAACTGAGAGATACGAAGTAACGTGCCGTGCTACCACCACCACTCATATTCAGATTAGCACGATAAGTCATGGCTCCATCCTTCATCAGCACATCCATCCAGTCCACATTCGGATACAAATCCTGATCAAGCCCCAATCGCAAGATTTCCATTTCATCATCCTGATACATTCTCTCCTGATTACGTGTAATCCGCGCTTCATTCATCAGCATAGCATAACTATAGCCGTCTGCAAATTCAGGTGTGATGGTGCGCGAATTATAAGAACTTTCCACCTTAGCATTGATTTTGATCTTGCCTTCCTTACCACGTTTAGTAGTAATCAAAACCACACCATTTGCACCGCGAGAACCGTAAATTGCTGTGGTAGAAGCATCTTTCAATACAGTAAAAGACTCAATATCTTCAATGTTAATTTCATCCAAATCACGTTCAAAACCATCAACCAGCACCAATGCAGCACTATTGGCACCAAAAGTGGAAATACCTCGAATCCAGAATTCAGAAGTGTTCACACCCGGTTGTCCGGAAGTCTGCATAGCAAGCACACCCGACACATTTCCCGCCAGTGCGTTAGAAAGATTGGCTGTAGGGTTAGATTTCAAAACCTCGACATCTACATTCGTCACGGCACCAGTCACGGTCAACTTTTTCTGTGCACCAGTTCCCGTGATTACAACCTCATCGATTTCCTTAGCTTCCGATTCTTTCATTGATATATTAACCAGATTCTGACGTTTCACCAATACCTCTTGCGTATCGAAACCAATATACGAGAATACCAAACGAGAAAATTCCTCAGTTTTAATCTTGTAGCGTCCGTTGATATCTGTTATTGCACCTAAACCCGGTTTGTCCTTCACTGTCACATTAACACCTACCAATGGTTCTTTATTCATGTCTGTCACGACTCCTGTCACCTCAATCGTTTTTTCTTGTGCAAAGAGAGAAACTGAGACTAACAACAAACAAATCGTAATAAATTCTTTTATTCTCATGCGTTCTTCTTTTTATTGATTTCCTTGGTTCTGATTATCATCGGATGCTTCTATGCTTAAATCGTCAGAGGCTTGTTCCCTAGCAATCTTCCGAATCTTATGATTTCCCCAATCACCTACATAGAAAGTCTTTGTAGCCTCATCGTAGGCTAAAGCTGTCGGTTGATTAAAACGTGCTCTTTCACGCACCTCCCCATTTTGCTTACCCCATTTATAACTGGTTGAGGAAGCGGAACCACGTCCGGCAAATGTAGAAACCACTCCATCCGGAGTCAACACTCGGATACAATGATTCTCTCTATCTGCAAAATAAAAGTCATACCAATCAGCTTTATTGGCAGCCTTGTACTCCTCATTAAGAACAAAAACACCTTGACCGGGCCTATTGATACGTGCATTGATACCAACAAGATCTTTATAATCCGCCTGACCGGATTGTCCACACACAATGTACGGCGTCACCAATTTTTTTGTTTCATCATCATAATTGGAGCGAAGTATATAATGCGATTCATGCATTATGATATACACATATTTACCTGTTGGATGAGGAACCATACTAAAGTCAACGGTTTGGTTAGGTACGCTAAATGCCAAAAGATCATCCAGCCCTTCTCCTTTAGGAACTTCTGGATTGTTATTATAACCGTTCTCTTCAAAATTATATCTGTACACTTTACCCTCTGCACGATAATTGAAGTAAAGTTCTCCCGTTTGCGGAAGGACCATAGAGCCATTGCAAGCATTACCACGCGTCAAAGCTACCCAACTAGACTCTTTGAAATCTAGTCCGTCCACACTACTTCCACGCTTTAAGATAATGTTGTTTCTATTCTTAGAATTACCAGTCTGAGGAGTAGCCAATACCATATCACCATCATTAGTCCATGTAATAGTAGTTGCACGTTTAATGTCATTTAATTTTTTAGAGTAGATCATTTTCTTTTCCAAATCCAGTATCCTTAAAGGTCTTTCATTATCATTTTGAGACAAGTAAAGGATATTAGGATGTTGAGGATCGAAAGAAAACCAAAAAGGATAATCAATCTTTCCGCAATTATCAAACGGTCCAGTCTCTACAATATCGCCCTGCCCCAATTCATCTACATCACCACATAAGTCTGTCACTACCATTTGCGGTTCGTACTGATATTTTTCAGATGCTATCACAGTTTGCTCACCCACTTTTACTTCAATAGTTCCTTCGAAACAGCTTTCCGGCGTAGAACAGTAAATACTAGTACCTTTAGCACTAATAACAATAGCTTCTTTTCCACCTACCTTAACGGAAACAAGAGAAGGATCTGTGCCAAAATTACTGCCATAGATAATCATCTTCTTCTTTCCACCTCCCGACTTGGGTGTGAAATCAGTTACCTCTACTGGCTGATTCGGATCATAAGGTGCTGATGTCTCGTCTTTGCTATCTTTGCAGCCAGTAAAACAGACTGCAAAAACGAATGCCAACATCATACACTGTAACCCTATGCTCCCATGTTTCATAGTTTTACATTTCATAATACACTAGATTTAAATTATTGATTATTCTGAACTTTATCCATTAATAGCTTCATCCAGTATCCTCCAATCACCGAACGAGCTCTAAAGCCAACCCATCGTCCGCTGTCTGTATGGTGCCAGTCACTGATAGGTACACGAGAGACTGTTTCATTGATATATTTATAGACAGGATCAGAGAATTTCTGGAAAGTTTCCTTATCTGATGACATAGCTGCTGTCCACATGATCCAGTCAGATTTTGTGTATTCTTTACGCGAATCCAGAGGAAGTCCATAAGGATTCTGTTTGCTCAAATAATAGTTTATTTCTTTTCCGATTACATTGTTAGGGAATAAATTCAGGTTCCATAACTTATCCCAAACCATGTTATATTTTTGACTCCAGGTATCTTTACGGTCAAAAGCCAGACGGTAATGATCTCCCTCATTCGCCATTTCTTCCCATTTCACCGCCATTTTCTTGGCTATAGCCGCATATTTGTC